>PMLH01000049.1 GCA_003159055.1 Myxococcales bacterium | reverse complement strand
CGCTTGAAGAAGTCCGACGCTTCGCCGAGGCTCAGGTTGGCGAGATAGTTCGCCACCTGCTCGCGCGAAGGCGGCATCCGTCGCCCGGCGACAACGCCCAGAATCAGGCCCGCGATCAGACTGACGACGGCAGTGATGAGAAGTCGCTTCATGGGGAACGGATGCTAGCACGGGCCCCCGCGCGAATCGATCGGCTATCGGGTCTGCCGTGATCCTGCTTGTTGCTCTTCGGCCACTTCTCTCGGATAACTGTCCTTCGTCCCAATGGCCTACTTCCACGCCTGGCTGATTGCCTTCCTGTTCACTGAGATGGTGGAAGTGCCGGTGTATTCGGTCGGCCTTCGCGTGGGCCTGCTACCAGCGTTTGGCGCCAGCGCCATCACCCATCCGCTGCTTTGGTACGTGTTCTTCCCGTACGTTCCCCTGCCCTACCTGTGGAAGCTCGTGGTCGGCGAGGCCTTGGTCTTCTTGATCGAAGCGGCGTATTTCGCTTTCCTTTTCCGTCGCAAACGCGCCCTGCTCTGGTCCGCTCTCGCCAACGGCGCCAGCCTCGGTCTTGGCCTGCTCAGCCGTTCGCTATTTGGCGTGCCGTAGGCCGCCACGGCGTGGCAAGTCGAAAGCCTCAGCCAGACGCAGATCCGGCCCGGTAAGGTCGCCGCGTCCACCGACGTCGAGCTGACACATTTGTCGTGCTCTCGACCGCAAGGTCCCCTCTGGGTCCCTCGTGGCACAGCAGGACTCACGACTCTCGGATGGAACAACAATTGCATTGACGAGCGGACATGAAGAAGTCACCGAAACTCAGTTCCTGTCTCGTTGTGGTCAGTCTGGCCATGGCTACGACGCTCGTCGGATGCAAGAGCGACAACGCCGTCGGCACCCCGGGCGATGGATCGCTGCCCCCGGCCCCGGACGCGTCGTCCAAGAAGGACTCTCCAACCGACACGCCGTGGGCTCCAGGTCCAGACACCTCGTCCCCACAGGACACGCCGGCAGAGATGCCGTCGGATCCAGGTCCAGACACCTCGCTCAAGGCGGACGCCCCAGCAGACCTGATTTGGACGTGGGATCCAGATCTAGGTGGCGAGGCTGGTCCTTCACACGACATGGGCCACGACGCGCCTGGGATCGACTCCAGCCTGGATGCGACTCTCCCAGATGGTGCTGGCACATGCCCGGCAGGCTATGTCCTGGGTTACAAGGCCGCCGGCTGCGGGACAGAAGCGAAACCGGTGTGCGCCTGGGCCAATCAGGATGCGTGTGCCAGATACGCCTGCGGTTGCTCGGGCAAGATGATTGTGGGATGTGATTTCTTCTCCGAGTCTTGGTACAGAACCACCGACGCCGCAAAAGGTTGCGGCGATTTGCCCAATCCGTTCGACGGAGGTGTGGTCGATGGCGGAGGAAGCTAAGCCGGGACGCGCCCTCCCGAGTCATGCCCGAGCGGCGCAAGTGGCTGGACTCGAGCTCGTCGCCTGCGCCAACGGCTGTGTCGCCGCAGTCGACGGTGGCCCGGTCGCCCGTTGTCGATGATCTTGGAGCGACCCCGCCCAGGGCTTCCATCACAAAGTAGAATTCGACTGCTTATTTGGGGTCTGGCGTAGCTTGTGCGAATCTGCGGCCCCAAGCCATGAACAAAGAATTTCGATCAAACGCCGTCCTGCTGGTCCTGCGGGCCGTGGTTGGCATCAACATGGCGTGCCTCCACGGCTGGGACAAGCTGTACCACTTCGGGGCCAAGTCCGGGAACTTCGCCGACCCGCTTGGCATGGGGCACAAGTATTCACTCATGCTGCAGGTCGCAAGCGAATTCATCGGTGGCATTCTGCTCGCCGCCGGCTTGCTCGGTCGCCTGGGCGCGGTCCTGGTTTCGTTCGCGGTGACCTTGACGCTCTTCTCGACGCTCCGAGCGTCGCCCTGGCCGGAGCGCGAGCTGTGGGCGCTCTACTTTGCCGCGAGCCTGACGGTACTCACCCTCGGCGGCGGCCGTTTCTCGCTCGACACGGTGGTGTGGAAGAAGCTCGGCAAGGGCGGCGGCGCCAAGGCCCCACAACCCGCACGCAAGTAGCGCCGGGCGGACGCCCCGAGCTGGTTTGCCCCGCGGACTTGTCGGTCCACTCTTGCTCGAAGGTGGGCGAATGCTGCTGGACTACCTGGAAAAGCGCCGTCTTCTCGGGTTCCCGCCGAGCGTACGTGTACCCAGTTGCGGACTTTGCGCATGCGGCGGCATCCATAGGAGGATTGTCGGCAAACGACTGCCCTTGTTGCTTTGGCACCCGTTTCTCGCTCGATACGGTGGTGTGGAAGAAGCTCGGTAAGGGCGGCGGCGCCAAGGCCCCACAATCCCCACGCAAGTAGCGCTGGCGACTCGGCTGGAAATTTTCGGTGCAGGTGGGATTGCCTTCGACGGAAACGGCGGGCCCGGATCGGGCGGCAGCCTCGCCACAGCGAACCGGGGCTCTTAAGGCGGGGCCATGGATAGGCCTATGCCCGTCGCGGGAGCTCCGGCAAGATTGGGCTTGTTTTGCCCTCGGCAGAGGGGCATAGATGCGTCATCAGGCAAACGGACGGTTACCTACGCGAACAAAATGTGGGCTTGCGCGCCCTACCTACAATGGCCATCGAAGACAAGACGCCCACGTTCAACTGGACCGAAGATGAAAAGGCGCTTCTGCGAAAGACGCTGCGGGTGCGAGTGCTGGAAGAGACTCGGCTCGAGGTCGAGACCTACGGCGACTATGGTCGCTTTGTTCGCAATGTTGTGTGTGTTCACCTCGGCGGATTCCTTCTCTTCGGTCCGCTGGAGTGGTTCTCCGCTCGCATCGTGCCCGAAGGGCTGCGGGTCTCCCCGCTCCTCTTGGTTTTGTTGCTAGGGTTCATCCCGATTGGGTCCCTCGCGACCCTTCTCTACTTGCCCAGAAAAGCCGCCGCACGGGTCAGCCTTTTTCCTGGGACTCCGTGGTGCATCTGGCATGGCTCGCACCAGGACAGCCTGGAGATGCTCCAGCCGGCTAGCGCCGACAGCCTCCGTCGCATGACCGGCTTTCCCGTCTTGCCATTCGGCGAGGATTTTCACGGATTATCCCTTCACACGAGGATAGGCGCGTCCGACAACGCGAAGCTTCGCTGCCGGGACATCATCTTCGACCACTGCAACGTGCTCAATCCCGCCGATCTCTCCCCGCCGTCTCGCATTGCCAAGCTGGTCGACGAAGAATTGGTCCGCATCCCGCTCGAGCTCTCCCGAGCACTGCGCATCTACCTCAACCCATTGTCATTGACCGCCAATCGCCTGGTCTTGCGTGGCGGCCACAGCTCGATGATTTGGGTGGGCCTCGTTTGGATCATCGACGCTGTGCCTTCCATTGCTCCAATCTGGTTTGGAGACAGGACAGTGCTCTGGGCCAACATCAGCTCGCCCAGGCTCTGGCAGATCGTGTTCATCGCGATCCCATGGGTCATCGCCACGGCCCAGACTACGCTGTTTGCACGATACTACCTGAGCAAGCACAGGGGCATCGTCACGTTCACCAAGCGCGCCGATTACGTGCTCTGGCAAGACCGTGGCCGCGAAGTCCGCCTCCCGATCAGCGAATGCCGGGTGGACATCAAGTGCGACCCCTGGGAATCCAGCGACAACGACTTTTCGTCGCTCTTTCTCCACCACCGCAACAAAGTGATCGCGAGGTGGGTGCTAAAGAATCCTGAACCCCTCGAGGCCAAGGCCAAAGCCATCGAGGCAAAAGTGCGGGAGTACGTCGCAGGCAACGACAAGTTGGAGTCTCGATGATGGCAGACAAGATCAATCTCAACGACATCACGCCGATGCACCTTGGTACATTCTTGCCCCGACGGTTTTTCAACTCGAGGGCGACGCCGACGACTACATCGACTGGTATCCGACTCGTGCGGAACCATCCCCCGAGAGTACCGTCGACCAGCCGTTCTGTTGGTTACTCGTATTCAGAAGTCAACTCGCCGAGGAGGCCGAAAAACCGGGCGGAAAGGGCGACGAGAGGAGCCGCCAGAGGGCACCAGTGGACAGGCGAAGACAAACTGTCCACCAAATCGGACCGCAACCATTTCTCCTCGACCCAGTCGCACAGCGAACCGGGGTTCCGAAGGCGAAGCGATGGATAGGCCTATGCCCGTCGCGGGAGCTCCGGCAAGATTGGGCTTGTCTTGCCCTCGGTAGAGGGGCATAGATGCGTCATCAGGCAAACGGACGGTCACCTACGCGAACAAAATGTGGGCTTGCGCGCCCTACCTACAATGGCCATCGAAGACAAGACGCCCACGTTCAACTGGACCGAAGATGAAAAGGCGCTTCTGCGGAAGACGCTGCGAGTGCGAGTGCTGGAAGAGACTCGG
>PMLH01000014.1 GCA_003159055.1 Myxococcales bacterium | reverse complement strand
CCTCTCCCTCCGCCGCCGTTTGATTTCGTGGCGACGATGCTAGCGAAGGAGCGACTGCCGTGAATCATACCGTGGTTGTATCTTTGCGACGTGGTGGGTCGATTACGCGGATTCAAGGCGCCTGCGGGGCGACTCGATTCCGGTACATGAGAACGGATTGGACTCTGTCGTGCGTGCCGAGCTTCGTGAAAATGTGATTGACATGTGTTTTCACAGTCGCGGGAGAGAGGCAGAGTCGATGAGCCAGCTCGCTGTTTGAGAGTCCGTCGGCGATCAGGCCCAGTATCTCCAGTTCGCGTTGAGTCAGTTCTGGGAACGGGTTGGACCCAGCTCGTCCGCTCGATTTCCCATCAGCCAGAATGCGCGCCGCGAACCTCCGCGCGCTGGCGGATCGACTGCGACGCAGAGTGGCGGCCAGGCCTTTGACCGCAGTTCGGGGTAGGTGCGCTTCGGCCATTTCCAGCGCCACAGCCGCGTGTGCCTCGGAGAGGGTGCAGGCTTCAGCGAGAATCGCAGGGGCCGCGTAGTGTCTGGCCAGTGCGTCAAATAGTGCGCCGAGTTCAATAGGGTCGCGTAGCGACGCAAGAAGGACCATCGCTATTTTGGGAGCGGTCATTAACTCCTGGCTGACGAAGTTCACACAACCCAAGTTAAGCAAAAGGCGAACATTCTCTTTAATGCCGTCGAGCGCCTGGGCATTCCCGCGATGATAGGAAACCCACGACTTGAAGAAGGAGCATTTCGCGGAGATAAACACAAGGTCCAGAGCGTCCGCAGCGCGCCTCACGTCGTCGAGCACGCTCGTATTATATTGTGCGTCAAGCATGGCCCGCGTGAACTCGTGATTGGCGGCGCATGCAAGGTGGGCATTGGGAGAACTCTCGATGTTCTTGACGGCTAGCGCGCGCGCATAGAAGCTCTCGGCGCCAAGGTAGTCGCCGATACGTCTACGAATCGTTCCAATATGGCAGAGATCTATGGCTATGGAATACG
This sequence comes from Myxococcales bacterium, assembly GCA_003159055.1. The sequence goes on along the minus strand of PMLH01000014.1, from coordinate 1,543 downwards.
AATCAGATGCTACCGACGGTCTGTCGAGCAGAGCCCGCAGTATGTTCTCAGCGTCAGTGGCGAGGCCGACGGTTGCGAGGATGACCGCTCGCGTGTCTGCGCAGAGGTTGCCTATGTGGTCTCGGCCTTGCTCGGCCGCTACCTGCAAACACTCATCGGCAGCGGCCATGGCAGTCGCGTAGTTGCCAAGTTGCAGATCCATAATGGCCGAGATGTTAAGTAGTGTCACCTTAAGCTCACAGGGCGGCAGATCACGTGATTGGTCGAGACAGGCATCGATAAGCGGCTTGGCCTCACGAAAACGGCCGCGAAACACCGGGCAAACTGCCTTTAGGCCAGCCAAACGGATCTTGTCGACCTGGTCCCATCGTCCGCGTGTGGTCTCGACAGCCGCCACTGTCTTCTCGACGTCGTCCCACTGGCAGCCTTGAATGAGAGATGCTCCCAAGTCGAGGAGTGAGTGTACTCGTTGGCTGCTCCTGCGGGCGTAGTCAAGGGCGCGCTTGCACGTTGCGATGGCTTCTGTGAAGTCGCTTTTCCAGAATAGGGCGGTCTCAGCGGACGACAATGTCTGATACATGCCCCATTTGTCGTCAATCTGCGCGAAGACCGCCTCCGCCTCAGCGAACAGCGCCAGAGCCGAATCGTACAGGCCCTCTCTCAAGTAGATCTGGCCTTCGAGCAGATGTGCCCAAGGGTTGACTCGGGCGAGATCGGCGGGCAGACGGTCGAGCCATGAGCCGAGGGTACTGAAGCGGCAGCTGTCCATGGTCGCCTCGCCACCGCGAGCGAGCGTTTCCAGGGCGCGGTCGGGTTGGTTGGCGAGCAGATAGAGTTCGGTCGCCTCTTCGAAATCGCCTGCGTCGTTGAGGGCGTTCGCGGTCCTGACTTGGAGGTTGCGGAACGAGTCAGACCCGTCTTCGAGGGCGCATTTCTCTCTCAGGAAGTCGCGAAAGAGATTGTGGTAGCGGAACGTCGAGCGATCGACACTGGCGAATGTGAGCACCCGGTTCTTGGCCAAGTGGTCTAGATGTCTGTAGGAATCCGAGACACCCAGAATCTTGTTTGCCAGGTCTACGGTGATCGACTCCAGGCAGCATGTCTCTCTCAAGAAGAGCTTCGTCTCGTCACTCTCGTGTGCGAGCACTTGCTCAGCGAGATACGAGTACGCGTCGTGCTTAAGACGCGGGTTCTTGAGCGCGGCGCTCATAGATTCGATGGCCACCCAATCGAGCGCGTCGAAGGCCATGCCGATGCTGGCCGGCCAGCCCTCGGTCGCCTCGAGCAGGAGTTTCGTCTGCGCCGCATCGAGAGCGGGCGCGTGACGGCTGGCCAGAAGTGCGGCGACTTGCTCGACGTTGAAGCGCAGGGCGGCGAAATCTATTACGGCCATCTCGCCGGTCAGGGACAGCTTGCGCGTCGGAAACGCTGGCTCGTATCTGGTGAGGAGCGCCATGTGTACGTTCGCCGGCAAGTTGACCAGTATGTAATCGAGAGCCTGATTGAGATCGACTGCGTCGGCCGCCTCGTGGTAGTCGTCGAG
>PMLH01000626.1 GCA_003159055.1 Myxococcales bacterium | reverse complement strand
GCCTTCCTCGTCGAAGGCCATCACGACGACGGCGGCGCCGTAGCGATGCACGGCACGCGCTTTGGTCAGGAAGTCGGCTTCGCCTTCCTTGAGCGAGAGCGAATTCACGATGCCCTTGCCCTGCATGCACTTGAGGCCGGCTTCGATGACCGTCCATTTCGAGCTGTCGACCATAACGGGCAGCCGCGCGATTTCCGGCTCGCTGGCGAGGAGGTTCAGGAACTGGGTCATGGACTTCTCGCCGTCGAGCAAGGCCTCGTCCATGTTCACGTCGAGCACGTTGGCGCCACCGCGCACTTGGTCGAGCGCGATGGCAAGACCCGCGCTGAAATCGCCGGCCTTGATGAGGTTGGCGAACTTGCGCGAGCCGGCGACGTTGGTCCGCTCGCCGATCATGATGAAGTTGGAGCTGGACGTCACCGTGAGCGTGTCGAGGCCGGCCAGGCGCAGCTCGCCTGGGCGATTGCCCGCCGGCACGCGCGGTGCGATGCCCTTCACGGATCGGGCGACGGCGTGGATGTGGTCGGGCGTGGTGCCGCAGCAGCCACCGACGATGTTGAGGAGGCCGGCCTCGGCCATGTCGCGAATCAGGCGTGCAGTCATGTCGGGCGTTTCGTCGTAGCCGCCGAAGGTGTTGGGCAGGCCGGCGTTGGGATAGCAACTGACGAAACAACTCGCGAGCCCGGCCAATTCGGCCATGTACGGACGCACTTGCGTGGCGCCGCCGCCGCAATTGAGCCCGACCGAGAACGGTCGCGCGTGGGCAATCGAGGTGTAGAAGGCGTCGAGGGTCTGGCCGGAAAGAATGCGACCGCTCTTGTCGGTGATGGTCCCCGACAGCATCACCGGCATCGCCAGCTTCTTCTCGGCGAGCACGTTCTTGATCGCCGCCAAGCAAGCCTTCAGCGACAGGGTGTCGATCGCGGTTTCAGCGAGCAGCAGATCGCAGCCACCGTCGATAAGGCCGCGCACCTGTTCGGCGAACGCCTCCCGCATTTCGTCGAAGGTGACCGCGCGGAATCCGGGATCGGTGACCTTCGGCGAGAGCGACAAGGTCTTGTTGGTGGGGCCCATCGAGCCGGCGACCAGGCGCGGGCGATCCGGGGTCTTCGCGGTCCACGCGTCCGCCGCCCGTCGCGCGACCTGGGCCGCCGCCACGTTCAGCTCGTACACCACCGATTCAAGCTGGTAGTCGGCCTGGGCGATGCGCGTNNGGTCTCGATGATGTCGGCGCCGGCTTCCAGGTACGCCCCGTGGATTCTCTCGATCATCTCGGGTCGGGTCAGCACGAACACGTCGTTGTTTCCACGCAGCTCGTGGCTGTGGTTCGCGAATCGCTCACCGCGAAAGTCGGCTTCGCCCAATTTCTCGCGCTGGATCATGGTGCCCATCGCACCGTCGATGACCAGGATGCGTTCCTTGATGGCGCTCTGTAGGTACGCGATACGCTGCTCTCGATTCATGGTTGTTCCTTGGTGGACGCGGCAAGGGTGCCAGGTTTGCGGGCGAATGCACTTAGGATGGCGAAATTGGGCTGCCGTTTTTCGTGGGAGGTGACTTCGCAGCGCTCGACCACAAGTTGCGCCTCCTGCGCCAGCCAGCGTCGCAAGGGGGCGGGGCGAAAGCCCTTGTTCACGTGGCCGTAGGCGCTGGTGATCTCGGGGTGCTCGTGGCTTGCCAGCGTGCTGAGCAGAAGATCGCCACCCGGCCGAAGCACGCGCGCGGCCTCGCACACGGCGCGCGCGGGGTCCTTGGAGTAGGGAAGAACGTTCAACAGGAGCACGTGGTCGAACTGCCCGTCGGGGAAAGGCAGGGCGTGGATATCGCCTGGCGCAAAGTGAACGTTGTGCCGATCGGCCAGCCGTTGCCGCGCGGCCTGCAGGACCTTCGCGCTGAGATCGAGGCAGGTGATGCTGCGGCAGCGTGGGGCCAGCATCGACGCGACCATGCCGTCGCCCGAACCAGCGTCGAGCACGTCCCCCAGGCGAAGGAAGCTGAGAAAGCTGAGCATGGTCGCTTCCCACGTGCGACCGGGCGAGTAGTGGCGATCCATCTGGCCAGCCACGGAATCGGGCCAGCCGCCCGCCTTCTGTCGCATGCGCAGGATCTCTTCGCAGCGGGCACGATCCGCCTGCCACTCAGCCTCGTTACGATTTTCGGCGACCAGATCCCACAAGCGCTTGGCCGGCAGGGGCATGCTTTCGTTGAGGGAATAGTAGGTCGAGGTCCCCTGATGACGGTCGCGCAGGATGCCGGCGTCGCGTAGTTTGCCCAAGTGGGTCGAGACGCGGGACTGCACCATGCGGGTGACTTGCGTGATTTCCGCGACCGAAAGCTCGTTTCCGTCCAACAAGCTGGCCAGTCTGATCCTCACTGGATCGGCGAAGAGCTGAAGCATATCAACAATTTTCTCTGGCACATCAATCATTATATCCAGATTTTCAGATAATGCACAAAATAACGCTTCCACCATTTAAGGGCTAACCTATGTTCTGCCGACAATGTCCCCTGTGACCCCAGGCACGCCGGGCCGCGGTACGCCCTTTGCGGAACGCTACGAGATCAAGAACCAAGCCGGTATGGGCGGCATGGGGACGGTGTATCAGGCGATCGATCGCCAGACTGGCGCGCTCATTGCGCTCAAGATTCTGCATTCGCGAACGACCATCGAACAGGCGCGTTTCGATCAGGAAGCGCGAGTGCTGGCCGAGCTTTCGCATCCGGGTATCGTGCGCTACTCCGACCATGGGGTGACGCCCAACGGTTCGCCCTACATCGCGATGGAGTGGCTGGAGGGCGAGACGCTGGAAGATCGACTCGGACGCGGCAACCTCGGGTCCGCCGCCGCCGGGCATGTCGCCCAGCTGGTGCTGGAAGCGCTCTCCGCCGCGCACAGTCGCAACATCGTCCATCGCGACATCAAGCCGGGCAACATCTTCTTGGTGGGCTGGAAGCTGAGCGAGATTAGGCTGCTCGATTTTGGAATTGCGCGCCGGGTTTTCGATGCCAAGCGGCTCACGCGCAAAGGCTCGACCGTTGGAACGCCGCTTTACACGTCGCCCGAACAGGCGCGTGGTCGTGCCGACGTCGATGGGCGCGCGGACATTTTCTCGCTGGGCTGCGTGCTCTACGAGGCGCTCACCGGCGAGCCACCGTTTTCCGGCGAGACCCCGCTGGAGGTCATGACCAAGGTGTGTGCGGGGCGGGTGCCGGAGATCAGCTTCAAGCGCGTCGGCCTCGATCGCAGAATGTGCAGGCTCGTGCATTCGATGCTCGCACCCGATCCGATCATGCGACCACAATCCGCGGCGGCGTTGGCAGAGGACTTTTCTACGTTGGTGAAAGACCTGGGTGGCCTCGGCGGCGAAACCGCGGCGGCCAGCCCTCCCTCTCACGCTCGGCGCGATGCGATCAGCGAAATCGAGGAGCACCTTGCGTGCGCGATGCTGGTGTCGCTGGGCAAGCGTGAGCTTTTGCCGGATGGCATGCGACCGCTGGCCGAGCGTCGCCTGGGGCCGAGGCCGGTGTCGTTGCCAGCCCCGGCGGGTCGAGTGGTCAGGGACGATGACGATGGACGTATCGTCGACATTCGCCGCCTGCTCGAAACCTGCGCGTGCGAGGTGGACCGGCTGATCAACCGAACCTTGCTGATGACCGCCCCGACGGTGTCCACCGCGCACGAACAGGTCATCCAACTCGCTTCGGCCGCCTTGGCGCTTCGCGATCTCGAGCCAGACGCCAAGATCGCCATCGCGACCGGTCGCGCGGCTTTCCTTGGGCGCTTGCCGGTGGGCCGTCTGATGGATCGTTTACCGATCCTCATGGAGGGGCAGGATCCCGGTACCATTCGCCTCGACGAAACCACCGGCCGACTGCTTCCAGCACGCTTCGTGGCTGGCGGTGCGGCTGGCAATCTGTTGCTGCTCGACGAGACGCGAGCGTGGGGCGCCGAGAATCCAGGCGGTGGCGGCAGGCCGCTGACTCCTTTCCTGGGGCGCGAGCGGGATTTGGCGTCGCTGGAATCGCTTTACCACGAGACCCTGCACGACAGGGTTGCGCGTCCGGTGCTGATCTTAGCTCCGTCTGGCTACGGCAAGACGCGGCTGGTGCGCGAGTTCCTGCATAGGATTTCCGACGCGCCTGCGGTGATCGTCAAAGGCGGAGGGACGCTTCTGCGCGTGGAGCGACGATATCCGACGCTGGCGCCGGTGCTGGCCAGCGCAGGCGTCGACGTGCAAGGCAAGTCGAGCGTGTATGTGGAAAGTGCCTTGGCCGAATGGCTGTCGAGCCGTTGCGAGGGATCGGGTCTGCTTGTGCTGCTCGAAGACCTGCAGTGGGCCGACAGCCCGAGTTTGGAGGTGGTCGACCACCTGCTACAGATGCTGCACGACAAGCCAATCATGGTCTTGGGTGTCGGTCGTGACGATGTGGAAGACCGGTTCCCGGGGTTGTGGACGGCACGTGCGGCTCAGCGTGTGCGCCTGCGGACATTGCCCCGGAAGCACGGGCTGACGCTGGTGCGTTCTTTGGCGCCCACGAGCTCGCGCCTTACCGAGGACTTCATCCTCGACCGTTGGGAAGGCAATCCGCACTTTCTGGAAGAGTTGGTGGCGAGCACGCGACAGGGCATGCTCGGCGTCTCGGATGCGGTCTATGCAACGGTGGAAGGGCGACTGGAAGGGCTTGAGCCCGACGTGCGACGGGTGTTGCGCGCAGCCAGCCTCTACGGCGAGAAGAACTTCGGCGTCGAATCGCTGCTGGCGCTGCTCGGCGAGCCCGCGCGCAAGAGCATCGCCGAGTGGATGGAGGTTCTGGTCATGCGAAGCCTCATCGATCGCGATGTCAGGTTGGGCGAGGCCTCGTACCGTTTCCGCGACCGCCTGGTCCGCGATGCGGCCTACCGCATGCTCACCTCGTCCGACCGCTTGCTCGCACGTCGGCTTGCCCGCGCTTGGCTGGAGGTCGCAGGCCGTACGCTGCCCGAGACCCTGAGCGCTCCCGCGTCGCAGACCGACATGCGCGCGGCGACGATGGGGTGATTGCCGGAATCGGAGCCGGGGCCGGAACTGGAGCCGGTTCGATGCTACCATGGACCATCTGACCAAGCGGCGCGGCGCGCCTAGGATGGAGTTAGCGTGAGTGACGAAGCGACAGGATCGGGTGGCGACACGGAAGCTCGGCTGCGCAGGTCGAACCGCGCCTTGCGGTTGCTGACCGAATGCAACAAGGCGGCTATTCACGCAACTGACGAGAATGTTATGCTTTCTGAGGTCTGTCGGATGGCGGTCGAGTCGGCTGGCTACCACGTGGCTTGGATCGGTCGCGCGGAGCACGACGCTGAGCGCACGATCAGCGTGGTGACCTTCTCTGGCCCGGGCGAATTCCTGCTCAAGACCAAAGTCACCTGGGGTGACGATGCTCGCGGCCAAGGCGTGCTGGGGACGGCGATCCGCAACCGGCGAGCCTCCATCGTTCGCGACCTTGAGCACGATCCTAGATTCGCCGTCTGGCGGTCGGCCGTGCAGGAGAATCGGCTCGGTTCCGCCATCGGTGTGCCACTCGTGGTCGACGACCAGGTGTACGGGGCACTTGCTATCTATGCCACCGACCGCGCAGCGTTTGAGGCGACGGAAGCGGAGTTGCTGGAAGACATGGCGGCCAACATCGCGCATGGTATGGCCGGCCTGCGCGCGCAGCGGGAGCGTGATGCTTCTTCCCGGGTCGCCGCCGAGTTGCTCGACCATCTCCGTCGAGCGCAAAGGGTTGCACAGCTTGGAACTTGGGAATTGGATCTGGCGACGGGCAAGATGCGGGCCTCAGAGGGAAGTTTCGAAATCTATGGGATGCCCGCGACGCTCGCCCTACCCTTGGACCTAGGCGAAGTGAAGTCATTCGTCTTGCCCGAGTATCGCCCGCTGCTCGACCGGACCCTCGCCGAGTTCATCGCTGGCCGTGGTCCGTACGACGTCGAGTTCGCGATTCGTCGCCGTACCGACGGCGAGGTTCGCTTCGTCCACAGCCGCGCCGAATTGCTGCTCGATGCCGCCGGACGGCCTGCTACTGCCGTGGGCACTGTTCAGGACATCACGGCGAGACGGCAACTGGAACAGCAGCTTCTGCAAGCGCAGAAGATGGAGTCGGTGGGGCGGCTGGCAGGAGGCGTGGCGCATGACTTCAACAATCTGCTCACCGTCATCCTGAGCTACACGACCATTCTCAGCCGGTCGGTCGGCCAGGACCACCCCTTCTGCGGCGATTTGCAGGAAATCGAGCGCGCCGCCCGCCGCGCGACGGATTTGACCAGGCAACTGCTGGCCTTCAGTCGCAAACAGGTGATGCAGCCGCGGGTGATGGATCTCAACCAAGTGGTCGCTGCAGCTGAGCGCATGCTTCGCCGTTTGATCGGCGAGGACATCGAGCTGGTGAATATTCCTGGCACTGCGCTGGGCAAGGTGTTCTCGGATCCGGGGCAGATCGAACAGGTGATCATGAACTTGGCGGTGAACGCTCGCGACGCTATGGCACGCGGCGGACGTTTGACCATCGAGACCGCCAACGTGCAGCTAACCGCGGAGTATGCCAGCACCCACCGCGATGTGCGGCCTGGCCCCTACGTCATGCTGGCGGTCACCGACTCGGGCGAGGGTATGAACGCGGAAACCAAGAGCCACATCTTCGAACCGTTCTTCACCACCAAAAAGGAAAAAGGCACCGGCCTCGGGCTTTCGACGGTGTACGGAATCGTTCACCAAAGCGGCGGCCATATTTGGGTGTACAGCGAGCCCGGCCACGGAACCACGTTCAAGATCTACCTGCCGTTCGCAACTGGCGAGGAGACCAAAGCGCCGCCCGCACCGGTGGAACCCCTCGGTGGTCAGGCGACCGAGACCATTCTGGTGGTTGAGGACGACGAGCAGGTCCGCACTGTCATTTGCAGGACTCTGCAACGTGCTGGGTACACGGTTCTCGCCGCCGCGGATCCACCGACTGCGATGTCGCTCGCAAAACAGCACGCGCGAGCCGTGCATGTTCTGCTCACCGATGTCGTTCTGCCGGGCATGACCGGCCCGGTGATGGCGCGCGAGCTGACTGCGCTGTATCCGTCGACCAAGGTCATCTTCATGTCCGGCTACACCGACAACGCCATCGTCCACCAAGGCCTGCTCGAACCCAGTGTCGCCTTCATCCAGAAGCCATTCACCCCGCAAGCGCTAGGCGCAAAAATTCGCGCGGTTCTCGACCGAGGTTAGGGCGGATTCCGACTATGACGACTTGGTCTGGTGGGGGCGCAGGCCCTTGACCACCAGTCCAAGGCCGGCTGCAATCAGGCCAAGCATGATGAGCGTGTTCATCAGCGACGTTGGCTGGAAGTAGATGTCGAGGTTCACGATGATGCCCGCCACGATCAGCAGCAAACCACCGATAGCCAGAATCCACCCCGGCACCGATTTGCCGTTGACGAACAGGATGCCGATGCCGAAGAGCAACGGAATCAGGCTTATTCCGAAGCTGCGTCCGGCGCCACCCGCGCCGAAGAAGTTCCAATACGACGAGTGCACCTGCACGTGCGAGAACAGAAGGTAGAAGCCCACGGCCGCCACCAAGACGCCCAGGAGAAACTCGCCGATTCCGCCGGGGGTTCCGCCCGCACCTTCGAACTTGCGCTGTGGTTGTCCGCCGAAGCTTGCGCCGCTTTCGCTCATGCGGCAATTGTACATCGACGCTGCCGAGGGGCCTCATGCTTGTTTCCAGACTGCCTGGCAATCGTCTCCACAAATTTACATTCGGGTCGAGCCTCGGAAACCGATCACCTGTCAGACTCATCACTACAGACAGATCGCGTGAGGGCCGACGGGCTTAGCCCGGCGGAGCTCGACGCGGGAGTTCGGAAGAACCCTCCCAGGGTTCTTCCGAAAAGAAAAAGAAAGGAGGTTCATCCAAATGCTAGCGTTCGAGAGAGTCTTCCGCGCTGATCCGATGGTGGGCATCCTGGGCGAATATCCGGAGGTTGCGCCGGAGGTTGAGTCCGAAGGTGAAACCAACCTGTGGGCCGATTCGGTGGGCGATGCGTTCGGGCAGCTCGGGCTCGTCGTGACGCTGGCGATCGTGGCTCGGTTCGCGGTGGGTCTGGTGGCCGCACTGTAGTGGTGCTCGCGCCCGACCTGGAAGGGAGGTGCGATCCAAACAAGAAGAGCGCATGCAGCAGCGACCGCGCTACTGCACTTTGCCGAGAGCGAACTTCAGGTAGTCGCCTTCGGGGAACACAGGCAGCGTAGGGTGATCCAGGCCGGCGCCAGTGAATGATTCCAGGATGAACTGACGCCCGGCCTGGCGGACACCGGTCTTGACCAAGGACAAGAATTCGCGCCGGTCCATGTGGCTGGAACAGGAAGCCGCACACAAGAGGCCCCCTGGCGTCACCACTTGGGCAGCCATGCGGTGCAGCTGCAGGTAGCTTCGTCGGGCCATGGCGAGGCTATCTTTTGAGGATGCGAAGCTGGGCGGATCCGAAATCACGATGTTCCAGGTCTGTTTTTGAGAAGCCGCTTTGGCCAGAAACGGGAATGCGTCGGTGGCATGGAAACCCGCGCCGTCGAGCGGAAAGCCGTTGTGTTCGAAGTTACGCCTGGCAGCCGCAATCGCTGGACGGGCGATGTCCACGGTGTCGGTTCGTCGCGCTCCCGCGCGCGCCGCGTACAGGGAAAATCCGCCCGTGTAGCCAAACAGGTTCAGTACCGATTTGCCTTGGGCGTGCTCACCCACGGCCTTGCGATTGTCCCGTTGATCGAGAAACAGGCCGCCCTTTTGCCCCCGCCCCAGGTCGACCAGAAAGCGAATGCCGTCTTCTTGCACTTCGACTTCCTCCGCCTCTTTCGCCCGGGCGTCCCGGTCGATCACCTTGCGCAGATGCAGGTCCGACCCGCATTCCAGGAGCAGTCCTTGCAGATCGCCGTAGAACGCGCGGCTGCCTTCGCCGTCGAAGCGAACGGTGGCGACGTCAGCGTAGATGTCGACGTGGATGCCGGGCAGGCGATCCGCCTCGCCGTGGACCCAGCGGAAGGCGTTGGTCAGGCGCAGATCGAGGCGCGCTCGGCGCAGATCGAGGGCAGCCACGAGACGATGACGTACGAGCGCGCCTTCGTCCTCAATGGGGGCGAGATCGATGATGCGAACAGCAATGGCGCTTTTCGCATCCCAGAAGCCGAAGGCGAGCTCGCGGCCTTGCTTGTCCGAAACGGCGACAATCTGTCCGTGAGCAAGGGTTGGCGGCTCAAGGAGTGCCTCGCGGAAGACCCACGGATGGCCCTGCCGCAACGTACGCCCCAAGTCCTTTCTAAGCACCAAAGTCGGAGGTCGAGCCATGACCTTGCCGCATCATACGACGTCTTTGCCTCGCAGGCATACCGAACCCGATCGAGACATCTGAAACATATCGCGGCAAAACCCCGTTTTGCCGCTCTGCAGCTTGCTTAAGGAGCGAACGTTCTGCGCCGAAGAGAATGGATGGGTGGGACTTTCGATCGGGTCGCGGAGGTCCTTGAAACGTAGGGTTTGATGGGCTGGGGAGGCGTGGAGTCGGGGCAGGAAAATGGTCTGGGGGTCGGGGAAAGGGGTGGCGGTACCGCGACTGATTCAGGAGGGCGGCTTCAAGATGGGCTAGCCGCGGTGCCGCCGGAGGGGCTTCCTGTGATAAACACGTAGGTCGTCAGGCCCCAAAAGGACGATCGCGTGACAAACCCGGAAACCCAACCCCCCAAGAGTGTGTCAGTGCCCCAAGCCGGGACTGGCTTTTTCGACCGGCTGAGCGAGCGCCAGATGACGTTGCTGGTGATCGCCGTCGGGCTTCTGCTCTACATCCCGCTGGCAGGCACCTACGGCCTCTGGGATCCGTGGGAGACGCACTACTCGGAAGTCGCCCGGCAGATGACCAAGCGGGGCGACTTCATCAGTCTATGGTGGCCAGGCTCACCGCGCGACGCAGACGTGTTCTGGTCCAAACCGGTGTTCACGTTTTGGTTGATGAGCATCGGCATGCACATCGCCCGCATCGGGCTGCCGGGCAACGACCCGGGCGAGATGGCGTTGCTGTCGCGTACCGAATGGGCCGTGCGCGTGCCCTTCTGCCTGCTTGGCGTCTTGGCGATGTGGGGCGTGTACATGGTGGTCTCGCGCTTCGTTTCTCGGCGCGCCGGTTTCCTTTCCGCCTTGGTGATGGCGACCTGCCCGATGTTCTCCCTCATCGCCCGACAAGCGATGACCGACATGGCCTATGTGGGGCCGATGACCATGGCCCTGGCCCTGGGCACGATCGCGTTGCTCGACGATCGTGACGAACTGTTGCCCCGGCGAGGGAAGGGCTTCTGGAGCTACCCGCATCATTCCTCGTTCTTCACCACGGTCGGCCTCTTCCTGGCTTTGGTGGTGCCCCAGCTCATCATCGACTCGGTTCAGCTCAAGATGAAGATCCCGCTCGGCAACCGCGAGGTCCTCGTGTACGGCGCAGTCGCGATGATTCCCTACTACCTCGGCTCGCTGTTGTTCCTTTGGCTTTGCAGCCGCGCCCGCTACCGTGCGCCGCTCTACCTTTACATCGCAGCCATGCTTTGCGGGGTGGCGGTTCTGGCCAAGGGCTTCGCGGGAGCGGGGCTGCCCATCATCATTTTCTGCGCCTACCTGATTTTCACCTGGAACTGGAAGCGGCTGCGGCGCGCGCAGATGTTGCCCGGGATTCTGGTGTCTGCCCTGGCCATCGTCATCGTCGCGGCGCCGTGGCACCACGCGATGATCATCAAGCACGGATGGGCTTTCTGGAACGAGCTCTTCGGCGATAACCACTGGCGCCGCATGATGCTGGGTCGTCACGGTGACCGCGGCACCTTCGAGTACTTTCTGCGCGAGCTTGGCTACGGGATGTTGCCGTGGGTTGCGCTGGCCCCGGCTGCGCTGGCAGCGATGGTGATGCGTAAGGCGGACGACGCTCGCAGGCAGGCCATCTACTGGCTGGGCGGGATCTGGGCCGTCGCAGCCTATGCGTTGGTTTCGCTCTCAATGACCAAGTTCCACCACTACGTGTTGCCGTCGATTCCTGGCCTGGCCATCGTGATCGGCTGTTTCCTCGACGATATTCTCAATAAGCAAGATTCGCGGCGCGCGTGGTTGGCGGCGCTGGCCGGTGTGCCCCTGCTCGGCATCGTCTTTGCCGATCTGATCGCCGCGCGAAATTCCGCGCAGAGGTTTCTGTGGCTGTTCAGCTACGAC
>PMLH01000071.1 GCA_003159055.1 Myxococcales bacterium | reverse complement strand
GGCGCAATGGGCGTTGGCCATGTACTCGACGCTGTCGGCGATCAGTTCCCGCGACGGAAGGCTGTAGAGCATGCCGCTGCGTCCCATGGCGATGCCGTCGTCGATGGCAATGGTACCGAATTCCTTGGCCACGCCGCCCGCGGCTTCGATTTCGCGCGCAACCATCTGCCCCAGATCCTTGAGGTGCACGTGGCCGGGCACGAACTGGGTAAAGCTGTTGACCACCGCGATGATGGGCTTACCGAAGTCTTCTTCTTTCATCCCGGTCGCACGCCAAAGAGAGCGTGCGCCAGCCATGTTGCGACCAAAAGTGGAGGTTCGTGAACGATATTGAGGCATGCGTTTTCCTATCATGGTGGAACGGTGGAGAAAACAAACGTGGACCCAAGACGGTCAAACCCTCAGCGAAGGGTCAGCAGCGCGCCCGCCGCCATCAGAGTGACACCGAGGGCGGATTTCAGCGTGATGGTTTCGCCAAGGATGAGCCAAGCGAGCAGGATCGTGAGTGGGAGGCTCAGCTTGTCGATAGGCGCGACCCGTGAAGCTGGCCCGAGTTGCAGCGCGCGGAAGTACGCAAGCCAGGAGAGGCCGGTCGTCAACCCTGAAAGGACTAGAAAAAGCAGCGTTCGTGGCTCGACGCCGGAGAGTGCGCGATGCTCACCCCGAGCCAGCACGATGGCCCAGGCAAAGACCAGAATCACGACCGTGCGCACGGCGGTCGCCAGGTTCGACGGGATACCGGCCACACCGAGCTTGCCGAGAATCGCAGTCGCACCGGCGAACGCCGCAGACAGAAAAGCGTAGGGCAACCAGCGCATGTGAGTTCCTTGCTGTCAGGGTGTGGATTGCGGCGCGGCCTCGTACCGGGCCAAGATCACGGTGACGTTGTCAGGTCCCCCGGCGGCGAGAGCCGCGCTGATAAGAGACTGTGCGCAGGCGGTGAGGTTCGGCGTGTTTCGCAAAATATCGGCAATCTCCTGATTCGATACCGGACCATGTAGCCCGTCCGAGCTGAGGAGAATCAGGTCACCAGATTCGAGCGCGATCTCGGAAGTCACGGGCTCGACGGTGTCCTTGACGCCCAGGGCCTGCAGGATCACGTTCGTATGTGGGAAATTTTTCACCTCGTCCGGTGTCAACGCACCCGAGTCGACCATCGCCGCAACAAGGGACTGATCGTGGGTGAGTTGCTGGAGTACGCCCGCCCTGAACAAATAGGCGCGTGAGTCGCCAACCTCGGCGAAGACCGCGTGATCCGCGAACAGCAAGCCCACGGTGCAGGTGGTTCCCATGCCGCGCTCATCGTCGCGACTACTGGACTCCTCGAAGATTCTGCGGTTTGCAAGCGTTAGCACGGTGCCGAGAGAAGCCGCCGGTGAGTTGCCGATGGTGCCGACCAGATCCCTGAGCCCACGTGCGACTACCTCGCCTGCCAGCCGCGCAGCAACTTCCCCAGCGGCGTGCCCACCCATTCCGTCGCACACCATCAGCAGGAGTCCACCGCTTGCGAGTGGGAGTCTCTTCTCCTCGCCCGCGTCGACCGTCGAGTCGGACGACAAGTCAGCAATCGTGAACGCATCTTCGTTGTGGGTGCGAACACAGCCGACGTCCGTCGCGCCGCAGACGGTGACCGCCGCCGCAGAGGCGGCTCTCGCATGGTCGTCGACCGGGATGGGTGCTTTGGGGGCTGATCCGTGCGTGGGGTTGTCGTTCATGAAATTCCTCCGTGGCGCCGGAGGGACGGCAACCCCTGCGGCGCTTCGCTTGCCGTAGGAGTCATTGGCCAGCGCAAAATGCTGGCGGTTTCGGCGGACTCCACCGCCTGAGTTGTCTTCGATTATCGCCGACGACGGGCCTCATGCCAATGGCTTGTTTGCCGAGCCAGGTTTGCGGGCGGTCAGCTTTCGTGGTATGCGGCTAGAAATTCACAGGCGGTGGAGTCCGCCAAAACTGTCACGCCAGCAAAGCCGGCGCGGCCAATGACTCCTGCGGCACAGAGGCGCCGTGGGAATTCGCAGGCAGAGCGAACGCGGCACCTCTCGAAAGACGAGGAGAGGCGATGGCACCAACTTCCGACACCAAGGCGAAGGCGTTCCGCTTCGTTCTGATCGTTAGCCTCGTGAGCTTGTTCGCTGATGCCGCCTACGAGGGCGCGCGCAGTATCCTGGGGCCATACCTGGCGCTGCTCGGCGCGACCGGCGCCGCAGTTGGAATCGTCACGGGCTTTGGCGAGCTGCTCGGCTATGGACTACGCCTGGTTTCCGGACGAATTGCCGATCGCACTCGCCAATTCTGGCTCCTTACCATCGCGGGATACGTAGTCTCCATGGTCGCGGTCCCGGCGCTGGCCCTCACCGGTAGCTGGCCTGCAGCCGCCACCCTCCTCATTCTCGAACGTGTGGGCAAAGCCATGCGCAATCCGCCTCGTGACGTAATGCTCTCGCACGCCGGTCAGGTACTCGGTGGCTACGGCTGGGTGTTCGGAATCCACGAAGCACTCGACCAGTTCGGGGCGCTCATAGGACCGCTCGTCGTAGCGGCTGTGCTCGCAAAGAGGGGCGACTACCCTAGCGCCTTTGCCATCCTGGTCGTGCCGGCCCTGATCACGATCATCCTGGTCGTGGTCGCGCGTTTGCTCTACCCGCGCCCCGAGGAGATGGAAACACGGCCGGTCGACGTACACACCAAGGGGATGCCTCGCGTCTTCTGGATCTATCTCATCGGTGCGGGCTTGGTAGGCGCGGGCTTCGCTGATTTTCCACTCATCGCCTTCCACTTTCAAAAGACATCAACCGTCTCCGGAAGCTGGGTGCCGGTCTTCTATGGCGTCGCCATGGGTGTAAGCGGCACCGGCTCGCTCATCTTTGGTCGACTCTTCGACCGGCGCGGTCTTGCCATCCTCGTCCCGCTGACCATAGTCTCCGCCCTCTTTGCCCCCCTCGTCTTCTTGGGCGGTTTCTGGGCGGCACTCGCCGGTGCAGCGGTCTGGGGCCTGGGCATGGGTGTGCATGAGTCGGTCGTTCCAGCTGCGGTCGCGCCGATGGTTTCACCTGAGCGACGAGCCTCGGCTTACGGACTGTTCACCGCCGGTTATGGCCTATGCTGGTTCTTCGGCAGCGCGGCAATTGGCATCCTCTACGACCGATCGATCCCAGCGACCATCGTCCTGTGCGTAGTGCTTGAACTCCGCCGCGGTCCCATTTTTCGTGGTGGCGCGAAACAAAACCAAGGCCTCGCTCCACCGAATCGCGTGAGTTGAGGCATTGATGGGCGGCACCTTGCTCGGTCGGAAAGAGATCGTCGATAGGATCCAAGAGCTTGCAGGCAGCGGTGAAACTGTCCTGGTTTTCGGGCCGCTTGGCATCGGGAAGACCGCAGTCCTCGGTGAGCTAGCCCGTCGGGTAGAGCAACTTGGACGGCTTTGCGCTGTCTGTCCGCGCACCGAGCGGTTGTCGGATGTTACCGAGGCNNTGTCCTGCTCCTCGACCACCTGCTCGATGTGGGGAACGCGGTCAAGGGCTACCTCCGATCTCTGCGCGGAACCGGCATCGGCGTGGTCATTGCTGCGGACGTCGAGCACCCGCGCGATCATGCGCGCGTTCGCGCCCGCGGACTCTCGTATCGCGAGATCGAACTGCCGCCGTTGCCCGTGCGGCACATGGGCAGGCTGCTCAATCAGGAGATCAAGGCTCGGCAGATCCCGTATCCGGTCTCCGAGCCGGATCGCCGCGCGCTCGTCCAGGTAGCGCGCGGACGTCCAGGGTGGATCGTGAGCCTCATTGCCGCCGCCTCGAAAGCGCGCTACTGGCGAAGGGATCACCTACTTGTCGATCTTCTGGCTACGGATGTATCCATGGCCGTCACGCGGCACTACGGGGCGCGGTTGTGTGAGCGTTTGTCGAGGCGATGACTTGTCCGTGACTGTCCGTGGCTTGCTTGGCACGGCCCAGCACGATACAATAATCAACATCAATGACGGCGGTGGAGTCCGCCGAAACCGCCACCTTTCGTTGTGGCCAATGACTCCTACGGGGCAATCTGGCCGTAGGAAATCCTTTCTGCCGGTCAGAGTTGACCTTGTGGCGCCACGGCACGAAAGGACATTCCTTGGTGGAACCGAATACGGCCAGGACAGAAGGGTTGGAACTAGGTGCGCCCGGCGAAGGCGTTGCGAGGGCGCCGTCGGTAGGCATTGACTCTCGCCTCTTGACGCTGGCGCGGCTGGCCAATGAAGCTGGTGCCGAATGGATCGCCGGGGAGGCGAAGGCGCTGGCTACGCGGGTGGTCGAGGGACGCTTCTACGTGGCCTGTCTCGGCCAGTTCAAGCGCGGCAAATCCAGCCTGCTGAACGCATTGTTGGGCGTGTCGTTGCTCCCGGTAGGCGTCGTGCCGATCACCTCCGCGGTCACCGTCGTGCGATTCGGCGCACACACCACGGTTCGAGTGCGTTTCTCCGACGGACACGAAGAAGAGCGCGACGCGACCGATCTTGCCGGGTTCGTCTCCGAGGAAGAAAATCCAAGCAACCGTAAGGCAGTCACGGTCGTCGAGCTGTTCGTGCGGTCGCCGCTGCTGGAATCGGGCATGTGCTTGGTCGATACCCCGGGCCTAGGATCGGTGTTCGAAGGCAACACCGCCGTGACTCAGGGGTTCGTTCCGCATATCGATGCCGCGTTGGTCGTGCTGGGAGCCGACCCTCCCATTTCGGCAGACGAGCTGGCCTTGGTCGAGAAGATTGCCACGCAGACGTCAGAGTTGATCTTCGTGCTCAACAAGTCCGACCGGCTTCCGGATGGGGAGCGGCGCGAGGCTCGCGTCTTTGCCGAGCGCATTTTGTCAGAGAAGCTGGGTCGGCCAGTTTTTGCGCTGGAGGTCAGCGCCAGAGAGCAACAATCCGGGACCGGTCCGGCACGCGATTGGCATGAGCTTCGCGATCGGCTGGACACGCTGGCCAGGCAATCGGGAGCCGATCTGATTCATGCGGCCGAGGAGCGGGGCGCCCGGAACTTTGCCAAGAGAATCATCCGCGAACTGACCGAGCACCGTGATGCCCTGTTGCGACCGCTTGAGGAGTCTCAGCGTCGGCTCGACGATCTGCGCGCGTGTGTGGCCGAGGCCGAGCGCTCGCTTGGCGATCTGGCGTTCCTCTTCGACGCAGAAGAGGCGCGGCTGGGAGGTGAGTTTGCGCGCTGGGCGGAAGAGTTTCTGCGCAAAGCCCTGCCTGATGCCAGCGACCAGTTTGGGCGAGTCCTCGACGCGCGGAAGTCGCCAGGGAAGATGTCGCTCCGCCCCGATGCCTTCACCGCGGCCCAAGAGATCTATCTTCGCGTGCTTTCACCCTGGCTTCCCGACGCGCAGCGGGCGGCCGAAGCGCTCTACGTCGAGGCAAGCGAGCAATTCGTCAAATTGGCCAACGATTTCCTTGATCGCCTCGCATCCTCGGGAGATGCGGCCCTGGCCGACCTGCCCCGAAGCATCGGCCACGAGACTGGTTTCAGAGTGAAGAGCCGGCTCTTCTACACCGAGCTGTGGGGATTGACCGGCCGCGGCCCGGTGGTCTGGCTGGCCGACCTGCTGCGCACAAAGGCTGGCGTCCGCCGGTCGGTCGAGCAAGATGTGGGGGCGTATCTTGAGCGCATCGTGAAAGCCAATGCCTCACGCATTCAGGGCGACTTCCGCGAGCGATTGCGAGAGAGTCGCTGGCGCATGCAGGCCGAAATCAAGGCGCTTCTGAAAAATATTTCCGCCTCGGCCGAGAGGGCGCTTGGACGCGCTCGCGAACGCCGGGCCGCCGGCAGCGAAGCGGTTCAAGCGGATCTTGCTCGCATCGAACGTTTGTACCTAGAAACCGAGGCACGTGTGCCTCCTCGATAATAATGAAAGGAAATCCATCCTATGATCACCATCAGCGCTATCCATGCACGAGAGATCCTTGATTCGCGCGGCAATCCCACCGTCGAGGTGGATGTCCGCCTTTCCGACGGCAACTTCGGCCGTGCCGCGGTTCCTTCTGGCGCATCTACCGGTAGCCGCGAGGCAATCGAGCTTCGCGACGGCGACAATAAACGCTACGGCGGCAAGGGCGTCCAGAAGGCGGTTGCCAATGTGAATCTGATATTATACCCCGCACTCAAAGGCACGGATGCTTCCAACCAGGCAGCTCTCGACAAGCGCATGTGCGACCTCGACGGCACGCCCAACAAGGACAAGCTGGGCGCCAATTCTATACTTGGCGTGTCCCTCGCCGTGGCTCGTGCCGCCGCCGCGTCGGCTGGTAAGCCGCTCTACCAGCACCTCGGTGGCAGCGCGGCCAACCTCTTGCCCGTGCCTATGTTCAACATCCTGAACGGTGGCGCGCACGCCGACAACAGTGTCGATTTCCAGGAGTTCATGATCGCACCGGTCGGCGCACCGTCATTTGCCGAAGCGCTGCGCATGGGCGCCGAAACCTATCACGCACTCAAGTCCATCCTGAAAGGTAAGGGTTACTCGACCGCCATCGGTGACGAAGGCGGATTTGCGCCCAATCTCAAGGCCAACGTGGAGGCCGTCGAGGTCATTATTCAGGGCATCGAGAAGGCTGGGCTCAAGCCAGGCAAGGACATCGCCATCGCCCTCGATCCGGCAGCGAGCGAGTTCTACGAGGACGGCGCCTACGTCTTCCGCAAGTCGGACAAGAGCCGCAACACCGCGGACCAGATGGTAACATTCTGGGAAAACTGGGTGCGACAGTTTCCGATCTGGGGCATCGAAGATGGCCTCGCCGAAGACGACTGGACAGGCTGGAAGCTCATGACTGAACGACTGGGCGACAAGATCCAGCTTGTGGGCGACGATATCTTCGTCACCAACCCGGCGATCATCCGGCGCGCAATCAGCGAGAAGGTCGGCAACGCCACCCTCATCAAGCTGAGATTTCCCCTTGCGTTCGACGGAGAGCTGTTGCGCCAAGTGTTGCGCCTGTTCACAGACACCGTCACCGCCTGGTACCGGAAACGCCAGGTGGCGCGCGGCCTGCCCGAGGGCGAGACCGGCGCCGCGACCGCCATCCAGAGGGCCAACAGCGATTTGCGCCTTTCGCCGCACTTTCACAC
>PMLH01000376.1 GCA_003159055.1 Myxococcales bacterium | reverse complement strand
GACCTACCTCAAGGGCATCCTCGGTTTCACCACCGACGAGGTCGTGTCGAGCGACTTCATCCATGATCAGCGCTCCAGCATCTTCGATGCCGGCAGCTCGATCGAGCTGAACAAGAGCTTCTTCAAGCTCGTCAGCTGGTACGACAACGAGTGGGGCTACAGCAATCGCACCGTCGAGCTGACATCGCTCATCGCCAGTAAGCTCTAAGAAGTTCGGGACTGCAATGGGGGCTTCGGAGAGATCCGGGGTCCCTGTTTTTTTGTCGCCGCTGCGCGACTTTGGCGATGGCCCTGCCTGCGCAACTGGGCCTTGATCCCCGACGGAGCTTGGCGCAATCTCATGCATCATGATGCGTATGGTATGGGTTGTTTCGAGTCTATCCTTGATACTTATAGGCGCGCTTTCCCTCGGGACGTCCGCAGCGTTGGCAGAGGAAGCGGCGGCCCCCGATCCCGCGCTCCAGGAAGCGAAAGCCGCCTTCGAAGCGGCGCAGGTCCTGTACACGAAGGACCAGTTCGAGGAGGCAGCCGCCAAGTTCATATCGGCTTTCGACAAGAAGCCGTTCAGCTCATTCCTGTTCAACGCAGCAGTGGCGTACGAAAAGGCCAAGCTGTATGAGAAGGCGATCGCCACCTTCCAGAAGTACATCGAGACCGATCCTCAGGCGCGTGACGCCGTCGAGGTCAAAGGGCGGATCGACAGCCTAAAGGCGGTGGTCGCCCCGCCAGCAGCCGGCAAACCGGCGGAAAAGCCAGCGCAGGTGCTTCCTGCCATCGCAACCAAGGGCCTGGTCATCATCGAATCCAAGCCATCGGGCGCCAGCATCTACCTCGACGACAAAGCAAAAGGCGTCTTTGCCACGACGCCCTGGCAAGGATCGCTGGAACCGCGGCCCATCAAGTTGCTTTTCGAAGCCAAGGGCTTCAAGCCGGAAGAACGCGAAATCTATCCGCGCACGGACAGGGTGGTCGAGATATTCATCTCGCTGTCCGAGCAGCACTTTCTGGGCTGGATCGAGGTGGTGTCGAACGTTCCTGGTGCCGACGTCTTCATCGATCGGCAAGAGATCGGTGCCATCGGCCGAACGCCCTACACCGGGCACCTCAAGCCGGGCAAGCACACGCTCTGGGTGCAGAGGCCGGGCTACGAGGCAGCCCGCAAGGAAATCGACGTCGAGCCCGGCACCGCCAACACGCATTCGATGACCTTGGAAATGATCGGCTACGGCACCCTGAAAGCGGGCAGCAAGGCAACCGAGGGCGGAAGGTTGTTCGTGGACGGCGCGCCGGCATGCACCCTGCCGTGCGAACAGCAGCTCAAGCCCGGCGACTACACGCTATCGGTGCAGAAGGACGGCATGGAGAACTACGACGGCAAGTTGACGGTGAACCGCGCCGACCTGACCGTCATGGACCTGACCTACTCGCCCAAGCCCTCGCGGGTGAAGGCGTGGACCGAGGCGGTGTTTTCTGCCGCGTTCTTCGCGGGCGGCATCTACCTTGGCGTCCACGGCAACCACGTGAAGGATGACATCAACCGCGACGTCAAGGACCCGGCGAAGATGATCCAAAGCAGCGACTCGCGTAAGACCACCGGAAAGATCTACTACATCGGCGCCGACGTCTGCTTGGGTGCTGGTGTCATCACCGCAGGGCTCTCGCTCTGGAACTTCCTCGAGAAGGGCCCGCCCAGCACGGCAACCCTCAAGACAACCAACGTCGCCAACCCGAATGGCAACAAACTCAGCTTTGTCCCAATGGAAGTTCCGAGTGGCGCTGGCTTGGCCGCGACGGGGAGGTTCTAAGATGCGCNNGCGTCTCCCGAAAAGACTCTCCCTACCTGGCCTTGGCTGAATACAACAAGGACGGCAAAGTCACCGTTCACAAGGCCGGAGATACCGACCTCGCCAATCTGGGTAACACGGGCGTCAACAGCGCAGCCTCGCTGGGCCCTGACAGTCCAATCATCCTCGGCACCCCAAGGTACGGCGCAACCGGGAACCAGACGGCCCCCGGCCGGGTCAGCTTGCTCACCTTGACCACGCTTGCCGATGGCACCTCATCGCTCAGCGTTCAAGGTGGTCCTCAAGGACTCAACCACTTTGGCATAACCGTGGCGGCCGGCAGGGTGACCGATCTTGCCGGGGCGGGTGAATTTGTCGCGGTCTCCGACGATTCCGTGGCCCTCCTCGCCGCGGATGCGAAGAGCGTGATTGCGCATACCGAGTGCCAGGCCGTTGCCCTTGCCGATCCGAACGCCAGTCTTCTTGCCAATCGCCCGGTGGTGGTCGCAGATCTGGTCGCCGGCGGTGGCGAAGAGATCGTTCTTAGTGGCCTAGGCCAAGTCGTTTTCCTTCAATATGACCGTGCGACCGCGAGCCTCGTGTGTTTGCCCCTCTTGGTTCTGACCCAAGGGGCTTCGACCAGCTTCGGTACGTCGCTGACTGTGGGCGACTTCGATGGAGATGGAAACCCGGACTTGGCGGTAGGCACGCCGCCGGACCGCGTCTATGTCTACTTCGGTCCGCTGCCCCTGGACGCGTCAGCCGCGGAGTTCGTGACCATCGTGGGCAGTCCCGGATCCAGCTCCTTCGGCAAGCGGCTTGGCGTCTATCCGATGCCGAAACCACCTGGAGACCGACTGATGGTGGCTGATCCTTCTGCCTCCGTCGGCACTCGGTCGGGGGCCGGGAAGGTCATGGTGCTCAAGGTGACCCGAGGAATTCCGACGGTAGATGTCGTCTCGGCGACGGTATCCACCATTTTCGACTCGAACACGGATTCTCCACCTGGCGTCTTTGGCGACAGCTTGGGCACCCTGCAATTCGACACCCGGGTTTGCAGTGCTTCTGGTGGACCGACTGTGGTGCCGTGGGCGACGTCTGGCACGAGGGTGCTGACCTACTTCAACTACCCAAGCAACACTGACCCTCGTTGCTTTGCGCAATAGTTAGCCGCGTATCGCTCGAACCAAGAGCTCCACGTTCTCAATCGGGGTCTCGGGGTAGATCCCGTGACCCAGGTTGAAGATGTGGCCTGTGCCTGCACCTTCCTTCACCACGGCGGCGATCTGTCTAAGCAGACGGTCTTGCGAGCCGAGCAGCAACGCCGGGTCGAGATTGCCCTGAATTGCGAAAGTGGTGGCTCCGCCAGCGCGAAGGCGATCGCGCGCCTGCCCAAGCGGCAGACGCCAGTCAATGCTGTAGACGTCGGCCTCGACTTTCGCAATTCGGTCCAGCAGCGTGGTTGCGCCGTTGGGGAAGTAGATCACTGGTACCCCGGTGGCCTTCACCGCGGCGATCAGGGCGCGGGTCGGGCCGCAGATGAATTCGTCCCATTCTTCCGGGGAAACCACACCGATCCACGAATCGAAAAGCTGAATCGCTTGTGCCCCGGCAGCCACCTGGGCAAGCAGGTAGGCGCGCGTCGCAGCTTCGATCGTGGCGAGCAGCCGATGCGCGGTCTCCGGCTCGCGGTGAAAGAGCTTCTTGGTTTCGACAAAGTGCTTGCCGGTCTTTCCCTCGATGGCATAGGTCGCCGTGGTGAAGGGCGCCCCGGCGAATCCGATGAGCGGCGTGTCCCCTAGGTCGTCGCGCAGCCGCCGGATGGTTTCGCAGACGAACGGCGTGCCCTCCCATGGATCGAAGACGCGCAACCGGGGCAGGTCGCTGCCCGCTCGGATGGGCAGGGGCAGGGCAGGGCCCTGTTCGGTGAAGATGACCTCAAGCCCCATCGCTTCGAGGGGGACCAGCAGGTCCGAGAAGAGAATGGCGGCGTCGAAGCCGAAGCGACGGACGGGCTGTAAGGTCACCTCCGCAGCCAGGGCAGGGGTCTTGCAAAGTTCGAGGAAGGTAACGTGCCGGCGAATGTCCCGGTACTCCGGCAGATAGCGGCCAGCCTGACGCATGAGCCAAAGCGGCGGGCGGGAGGTTGCCTGTCCACGGCAGGCGGCGAGGAAGAGCGAGTCCATGGCCAGGTTCTACATCGAAGCGTCTGCCCTGGCGATCCGACCTTCGCGGCCCTGGCGGAAACCTCAAGTGCCGGTTGAAGGCTTTGGCGGAAGCCCTCAGATTCAGGCGTCGGCAGATCTTCCGCACACGGAGCAGCGGTTGTCTTTGCCAACCACGCCGACGCACGTGTCGTCACTGCACAAGCGCCGGTTCGGGTCGAAGCCAGACGAAGAGGGCTCGGCGCCGAGCGAATCGTCCGTATGCTCTCCGTCGACCGGTTCGTCGTCACTGTCCTGAGAATCGTGTGCGGTGCTGGCGCTCGTCGTATCGTAGCCTTGGTCGACGGTTCCACACACGGTGCACTTGCCATCGCCGCCGATGATCCCGACACAACTTCCGTCCGGGCACAGTCTGCGCCGCGGGTCAAAATTGGTTTCTTGGTCGTCACTTGCTGCCATCGTTGTTTGGCCTTGGCTGACTATTGTGCCCCTGACTGGGCTGGTTCGCGAAGGAGAAAACCGACTGTCTAACCCAGCTCCCCGACTCGCGTGCGCAAGTCCGTAACCATCCCTGGCGGGAGCAGCGGGGCCATCTTTCGCAGAATCTCACCGCGAAGAAGGGTCACGTGGTGTGCGATGGCCGAGCTGGCAACGCGGACCACCAGGGTTCCGTCTCGCAGCGCATCCGGCCGGCTGTGCTTGCGCAGAAACTCGCCCCCGACCTCCGTGTAGATGCCGAAAACCCTCTGTTCTCGGCCTCGGCGGTCGCCACCGATGCTTGCCACGACCGATGACACCACGTCGGCTGCATGGACTGGGGCGCTCTTGCGACGACCGGGACGTAGGGGGGGCACGGCGGAAACGTATACCCTGCGGTCTGCGATTGGCAAGCGTAGTGGTGAGCGCTATCGTCACGCCATGACCGTGGAGATCGTCGACACGAGCAATGCACCCAAGGCCATCGGCCCGTATTCCCAGGCAGTGATTGCCAGGGTCGAGCGCATGGTGTTCTGTTCGGGGCAGATTCCCCTGGATCCGCAAACTGGACAGCTCGCGGGGGGCGGCGACATTCGACAGGAAACTCACCAAGTCCTGCGCAACCTGGCTGCCGTGCTGGGTGCGGCCGGTGCGTCGCTTGCGTCGGTGCTCAAGACAACCATCTACCTCGTTGACATGGCTGATTTCGCCGCAGTCAACGAAGTCTACGCCACCTACTTTGCGACTCGGCCACCAGCCCGTGCGACGGTTCAAGTCGCCGGTTTGCCACGCGGAGCCAAGGTCGAGATTGACGCCATTGCAGCGGCAGACTGACCTGGCATTTTGCGCCCGATCTCCTCGACTTGCGTCGCGTCTTGGCGACGTGGCCGCACGTGTGGACAGCGGCCGAGCCTTGCTCGGCCCTGACCATTTTCAAGTACTAAATCGCCTTGGCGATCTTGCCCGAGCGGAGGCAGCGCGTGCACACACGGATGTGCTTGCGTGTACCGCCGACCAGGATGTGCACCCGCTGGAGGTTGGGCCGCTGGATGCTCTTGGTTTTGATGTTCGAGTGGCTAACTCTGTTGGCCACTTGTCGCTGTTTGCCGCAAATTTCACACTGCGCTGGCATGGTTTCTCCGGAGGGGGCTACCATTAGCACCTGCTGATGCTCTCCGCAAGCGCACTTTCAAGACTAAATGCCGTTGTGCAGATGGTGACCATCTGCGCCTTCTGCGGCTGTGGAGGGAAGAGTCGGCAGCTCCTCCATCGCGATGCGGGTGCCGCCCACTCGCCCGAGGTGGCTGCTCCACGACCTAGCAACCTCGAAGGCACTGTAACCGACAGTCGGAACACGCCCCTGCCCGACGTTCTGGTCATCGCCTGGCCCAAGGGCAAGCGCGGCGAGGCGATTGCCCAAGCCAGAACGGATGACCAAGGTCGATTCATCTTGCCGGGGCTTCGTCCGGATCGGTGGATGTTGCTGGTCGAAGCTGGGGGCCTTGGCACGCTCGAGACCGAGCGCCAAGTCCCTGACGATGGTCCGGCGACGCTAATGCTGGAGGGCCAAAGCCGCGTCCTCACCGGGATCGTGACCGACGGCGCTGGCCGGCCCCAGGCCAGCGCGGACGTGGAGCTCGGCAGCCCAGGCCTGCGCTGGGCACGTTCGGCCCGAAGCGACGTCAACGGAATCTTCACGGTGGCGGGCCTCGGCAGTGGCAGGTTCACCCTGCGCGCGAGGCTCGGTGACCGCGTGTCACAGACTTCGGTCGTGGTTCTCGAGGACACAACCTTGCGGCCGACGCACGTCCGGTTGTCGCTTCAGCCGGGCGTGATTGTGGAAGGCCGGGTTGTCGACGACGGGGGGCGCGTTCTTGTCGGCGCGGCTGTCGATGTGATGGCCATGCCTTCGGACGACCTGCCAGTTTCGGGACAGTCCGGCCGCGATGGCAAGTTTCGCGTGGGCCCGATCGCTCCTGGCAAGTACCAAATCCTCGCTCGGCTGGAGGACTACGTCTTGCTTGATGCGCCTGAGCCGCAATTGGGATCGCGGCCGTCGCAGGCGTTCGAGCTGCGCTTGGCCAGAACTGCGAAGGCGGCTGGCCGAGTTGTCGATGAGGCCGGTCGACCGATGACGGGCGCGAGGGTCTCGGCAATTTCTCTCATTGGTGGCAGGGACGATGTGGTCGTGATTCCCGGGGCACTGCCTCTGGCGGCCGAGGCGGCCGAGCTGCCGGTCGGCAATCTGCTGCGTCCAGGCGGTGTTCGCTCGGGCACGACGGATCGAACCGGGCGGTTCGTGCTCACCGGGCTTTCACCCGGCAGGACCAGAATCGAGATTCGCTACGCAGACAAGCTGCCCTTCCGTCGGGAGCCTCTGCTGATCGCCCCCGGCGACGAACGCGAGATGGGTGATTTGACCATGCTGGCGGGGGCAACGGTCGCAGGCAAAGTCCTCGACGGTGATGTCCCCGTCGAGGGTGCGTTGGTCGAGGCGAGGCCGGCAGGCAAGCCACTTCGCCCGGCAGTGCGAGCGAGCACCGATGCGAAGGGCGAGTTCGTCTTTCGTCTGCCGCTGGGAGAGTATCTGCTGACCGGTCAGACGGAAAAGCTGTCTTCAGCCCAGGCCCTGCAGGTTGCAGTCCGATCGGACGTCACAGCCGAGACCTGCACCCTACGTCTGACGCCAAGGCCGGGAAGCCCCGCGGGAGCAAGACCGTCCGGGCCTTGAGCTCCGTCGCCGACAAGCTTCCGGCGACCGGCGGCGCCAGCCTGCACGCCCGAGCCACCTCACTCAGGGGCGGCAATCCAGGAATCTTTGCGCTTCTCGGTTTCGTCACAGAGCGGCCCCGCTTCGCACGATTCGTCGGTGTCGCCTGCGACGCCGGAATCGATGGACCAGCCAATTCCGTCGATTTGCAGAAGGTCGTTCGATACAGATCGATCAACAGTTGCATCACGCCCTGCCGTCGCAAGCGCAACGTCGGTGGAAGGGGCGAGGTCCCGACGGCTGGCCGGGGCGTCTGCCCTGTACTCGGTTCGCTCGTCCGGCTCGCCACCGACATCGTGCCCCCCCGATCCGCCGCTGCCGCGACCGATGGTAGGTGGGCGAACCGCCTCATCGGCGCGGGTTAGCTGGCAAGCCATGGCCAACGGCAGGACCAGACTGATGGTCCAAATGGCCGCTGCGCGCAGCGGATCAGGTTGCGTTGGCTCGCTCGACATCACACAAGAAGGAAAGGCGTCCCCGCTACTATAGGCTTGCCAGGAAGCAGGTTCAAATGCGCTTGCCGCGGCGCCGGTACAGGAGCAACAGCAGGCCCGCTACAAGGGTTGTCGTCGCGAAAGCGCCAACCGTGGTGGCAGCGCCGGTGCTGGGGCTGATCGCAACAAGTGTGGTGCAGCCGCCGCTCTCGCCGCCTGCTGGGCACGCTGCGTGGACGTACGGATAGATTTCGCAAGCGCCCAGCTCGTCATCAAGCGACAGATCGCGCCGCACGATATCTGAGAGTGACACCGACGGATACATGGTCGATTCGGCAATCGAGGGTGGCGGGGGCGGATTGCCGTAGCAATCCACCTCGGGAGATCCCGTGTTGTCGAGCTGGCGGCCTTGGCCATCGGCCGGCGCATAGCAGGAATGGTCAAGGCCAATGACGTGGCCCAGTTCATGGGTTAGAGCGTTCTGAAAATCGACGGTCTCTCCGGAGCTCAGGTCTGGCAACGCGACAAGGTCGCCCCAGGTGTAGTCGACCGCATTGAAGGCGATGTCGGCATCAAGAATCTCTCCGGTGCTCTTGTTCTTGAACAGGGTGGTCACTGCAAGCGCCGAATGTGGATAGCAGGTCGCATCATCGGCGCTCGCGGTCGGGGATGAGCTGGCACACCAGGTCTGCGTGCGAAAAGCGATGATGTTCCTTTTGTCATAGCCGACATCTGCGGTGGCATCCGCTTCGGCGACCATCGAAAGGCGGATATCCGAGCAGGCGAGGGCGGGTTGACTCCACACGTCTCCTCCGAGTGTGGCAGCTTGGAGGAACTGATCCGCCGTCAACACGGGAGGAGGCGCGCCAAGGAACAGATGCATGGTCACGCACGGGTTCTTCCACGCGAGCGGCATGCCGGTGCTGGTGACCTCCCTGACGTAGGCCGAGGCTGCTCCCGGCACCAGAGTGCCGATAGCGCTGAAGAGAAGCACCCACGGAGTCGCCGTTTGCCCAGACATGCGGCTACTTCTCGATCAGGGCGCGAACCCTTGCGCGCAGACTGTCGAGAGCCTCCCTGGGGCTGCCATCTGCTGCGCGGATCTGGCCGTGCCGACCGAGGCGGACGGCACCAGTCGCGTCGCCAGGTTCGGCGAACCAACTTTTGCTGGTTTCGTCCCAGCGGAGCGGGCGTTTCCCCTGTCCCAGGCCGACCACGCTCGCGTGCTGCAGGAAAAGCAAGGCGCGCTCGCCCACGGAGAATGTCGGTACACCGACAACAGTCATCTCGATTTCTCCGACCGAGCCGCCGGGCTGTCGCAGAAGGATCTTTCCGTCGGACGGAGGCGTACCTTTCCAGGTTTCCTGCACCCGGATCTCGATGGTCGAGTAGATAGTTCGATGGTCTTTGTCCCACTGGCTTTCGACCCTGGCGACATCGGCCACCACGACTTGCTCGGCCGTCGCGGTCAATTCCACTAAGTCCATCGCCCGGATCAGCGATGCGCGGGCGAATGGCAGCCCAGCCAGCAGGAACCCTGCGATCACCAGCAGCAGGGGGAACCTCTTCATGGCGCCAAGCCTAGCATCAGTTTTGCCGCCGGAGGGCAGGATCCCGGCCGAGATCGCGCAATTCGAGCTTGCTCGCCCGCGCAGCCGTCAATTGCTCGGGCGACAATCGATGGTGCCTTTTCATCATGCCCAGAAGGTCGTACAGGCGCTGTTGCCAGCCTTCGTCCACTTGACCGTCGCGGAAGCGCCGCGCGAGCACGTGCGGGTTGGGGGCAAGCGCTGCAAGGTGCGCAGACTCCATCGGCACAAGCTCGCTGACGTCCTTTCCGAAGTATTTCCGTGCGGCTTGCTTGACGCCGCGGATGCCAGGGCCAAGCTCGATGACGTTCAGGTAGAGCTCGAGCACGCGGTCTTTGCTCAGCAGTTTTTGTAGGCGCCAGGTCAGCACCGCTTCCTCAAGTTTGCGGGCTAGCGTTCGCCGATGGGTCAAGAAAAGGTTCTTGGCAAGCTGCTGCGTGATCGTGCTCGCGCCGCGATCGAACGAGCGGTTGCCGAGATCCTGCGCCAACGCATGTCGGATCATCTCGGAATCGAAACCCTGGTGGTGAAAGAACTTGCTGTCTTCCGACGTGATGAAGGCCGAGGGCAGGTGGGGTGGCATCTTCGAAAGCGGCACGAAGTCGGGGTGGAAAGCGCCGAGCGGGAGCTGGGCTGCGGCGGGTGGCGCTTCCGCCTTCGGCCTGAGAAGCACGGGCAGAAGGTCGGCAAGAACGCGGGCTTCTCGCGTGACTCTACAGATTGGATCGACCGCGAGGTCGAGCTGCAAATCCTCCCATGCGGCGGCATCGAAGGTCAGCGAAACGCCAAAGCCGAGAGTGCCCTGCAAGTCGAGCCCGGCCAGGGCTTGTTGGACCGGTGCCGGTTGCCCGAATAGCAGCGCCGCACACGACAACGGCTCGTGCACGGGCGTGAAGACCATGAGCGATCCGCGCGGGGCTTGCCTGTTCTCGATGAAGCCCTTCGCTTTCAGTGTTGCGCCCAGAGCCTTCAGACTTGCTTCCACAACCTCGACGTGGCTTCTAGCCAGATCGGCCTGGCCGCGCGCGGAGAAGGATGCGGATTGATTGCGCCAAGGCGTCGCGTCGATGGCCGGATGGATCACGTCGAGGGCTGTAATCTTCCCGTCGATCTCGAAATCGGCCTGCAGGGCTTTTCGGTCGACGACCACGCGCACCTGCAGTTGCGCCTTGGCATTCTCGAGCCCGACCGCCCGACCGCCCGCGAGCCCACTGAGAGCGCGCAGCGGAAGGTCGCGCAGCCTGGTCGCAAGCTCTGCAGACTCGCGGTTCCACGACGCCGTCACGACCACTCGTCGGTCCGGGGCTTCCTTGCTGTGCAGCTCGAAGGTCGACGCCGACGGCGAAGTCTTTCCCTCCAAGACTAGATTGTCGATGAGCGTGCCGCCTCCCGGGATTTCGAGGGTGACATCGGTACCGGACAATTCCAACACTTGCCCACGCGCCGTCTCGACGGTGACGGCGGCTGCCCGAATCGATGCGATCCCTTCCGCGTCGAGCACCAGGCGATGGACGTTGGCTTCCAAGTGTCCGTTGCCGTCGCGAACCAGCTCGACCCACGGGGCGCGAATGGCGACGCGTGGAGCGCCCGGAAACGCAAGACTGCCGCGAAGACGACCGTTGCGAATCGTGATTCCAGGCAACGCAGCCTTGTCCCTGCGCACGCTTGTGGCCGATGGCGATGTTCGCGCAAGCGCCGTCCCACGCAGGTTGTCNNCGGTAGCGAGATAGTCGATGTCGATGCCATCGACGAGAATCCCCGACGGGCTCAGCAGGCCGGCGGCGCCACGGAGACCGACGATGGCGCGGTCGATGTGGGCGAAGCTCTGCGAATCGAAAGGTGGCGCGCCCGCGATCTCGATGTCGCGCAGAGCAAGCTGTAGCCGCCAAGTCAGGCCAACGGCCCCGACCGTCACGCGCCGGCCGGTCAGAAGCTCCAGGCGTCGCCGGACCAGCAATGGCGCGTTCCACCGCCACACGAGTGCGGCCGAGGCGCATACGAGAAGCATTGCCAACGAGGTGAGCAGCAGGACAATTCGGCGTCGGGAGGACAACCCAAATATCCTAGCCTGAAGGCAGGCTCAACGGATCGCCCTTCGCTTTCGAAACGAGTTTTCGCGATGGTCTGCGACGCAGCTCTAATGAGCCTCGGGTACGGCGCTGGCGCGGCGGTCGTAACCTTCAAAGGCGACTTGGGTGACTCGCCGATTGCTGTGCCGGCCATGGGCCCGCAGGCGCGCACCTTGTAGGATTTCTTCGACGAATTCGTCGTAATCGTAGCCGGCCTGGCTCGCGATGATGCCCATCGGGCTCGTCGGCAACAGCATCGGCGAGGTGTCGACATCGACGATGGTCTCATTGAGACGCTCGCTAAGCAGCATTTCGACGCACGCTGGGCCCTCGCAGCCGAGGGCATCGTACGCATGCGCGGCAAGGCGCAGGACGGAATCTCGACGTTCGCGCGATAGTCTGACGGGCGAGCACATCTCTTGTCCGCGCGCACCCACCGAGCGGAGCCCGACCCACGACGAAGCCCGCGGCACTTCGACCATGCTCAAGGCGATTCCGTCCAGAATCCCGACCGACACCGGTCGACCGTGCAGGCACCGTTCGACCAGGGCCGAATCCTCGAGCCGGAAGACATCTTCAAGCGCGCTCTCCAGTTCCATCTCGTCGCGGGCCAAGGTTCCGCCCCAAAGCAGCGAGGCGCTGACCGGCCGAACCACCACCGGAAAGCCGAACGAACCGTGCACATCCATGACGCTGCCATCGTGATTGCTGCGCAGAACGTACCCGGGGGCGACCGGCAGGTTGAACAGTCGAAGGATGTCCTTGGTTTTGGCTCGGTTCATGGCCAGGCCAGACGCCAGAACGCCGGATCCGGTGTAGGGGATACCGTGCAGCTCGAGGACACCTTGCAGGCAACCGTCCGCGCTGTAGCGGCCGCGTACGGCCAAGAACGCAACATCGATTTTGGTTTGCCGAAGGGCCACGTCGATGTCCCGATCCACGAACATGCAATGGATTTCGTGCCCCATCTGCCGCAAGGCCGTAGCCACCGCCTCTCCGGCGCGAATCGAGGCGTCGCGTTCAACGGAGAGGCCGCCCAGGAGGACACCG
>PMLH01000646.1 GCA_003159055.1 Myxococcales bacterium | reverse complement strand
CCTGCGCGACCTGTTTCGTGTGCTCGGCCAGTGGCCCCGCGACCGCTACATCGAGCTTGCGCCCAAGTACTGGTCCAAGACCCGCTCTCGCCTCGACCCCGTCGAGCTTGCCAACGAAGTCGGCCCTCTCACGATTCCGCCCGCCCCGCAGGAGCAGGTGCCGTCGAGCTGAACGCGCTGTCGTTTCCACGCCACCAGATTGCCGTCAGCGGCGGAGATCTGAAAGACGGGGTCCGTGCAGCGGATACTGAGTTGGCCTTGCGCCCGTGGGCTTGACATTCGCCCACGATGGCGCAAAATTGCTTCTCAGGAAGAGCTAAATTGCTATGACCGTTCTCCAACTCATCGACCAGCCGCCCGCGGTCCAAGTGGCCGCCATCGAGAAGGGCCTCCCTAGCCACGTCCTGTACCAGTTGGTGAAACTGGTGGGCTTGTCGCAGAAGGTCCTGCTCGATGCGCTTGGCCTGGCCCCGCGCACAATTACCCACCGGATCCACAAAAGTCAGCGCTTTTCCGCGACCGAATCCGAGCGCCTGCTGCGCGTAATGCGTGCGCAAAAACTGGCGCGCGAGATATTCTCGACGGACGCTGCGGCGGCGCAGTGGCTGACCGCGCCCGATTCCGCGCTTGGAAATCGCACGCCGCTGGCCATGCTGGCCACCGACGTCGGCGCGGCCCAGGTGAACAATCTGCTTTTGGCGATGATCCACGGCGTTCCGCTGTGAAGGCCTTTCGCATTGTCCTGCAACGCTACGGAGACACCACACGTGCGGCCTTCAGCGGCAATAGCGGCTACGTGACAGACGGGCGCTGGCACAGCAAGGGGCGCTATCTCGACTACGCGGCCGAAAGCCAGTCCCTGGCCACACTCGAACGCCTGGTCCACTACAAACGCCTTGATGCCCTTGCACCGCACGTCCTGTATGTCGTCGAGGTACCAGATTCCCTGATCGAAGTTTGCACAGAACGGCCCAAGGGTTGGGATGGATCAGATCTTCTGCCGGCCGCTCAAAGACTGGGCAACCGTTGGTGTGACGAGCGATCATCTCCCGCGCTGAAGGTGCCAAGCGTGGTGACTCGCGGCGAATCCAATCTACTGCTCAATTCGAAACACCCGACCTGGAAATGGGGCTGGGTTGTGCAGCGCACGCCCTTCGTCTTCGACGGACGGTTGAGGGAAATCGTGGAAGTGGCTAGCAGGAAACCCTAGCCCTGCTGTGTGCGGAGACATTCTGAACTTCTTGTTCGCAAGGCACCCTGGATCATTGAGGATTTGCGAAGTGCAGGTGATCCTTCCGGGATGACTCCCGCTATCCACCGCATACGCGGCGCATCTACGACCACCGCCTGCGCGAACACGTCGTTCGTTGCTTGGCCACGGCCGTGGCCAAGCGCGGCCTGGACTGCTTAGCAGATCATCGAGGCATTTCCCGAGGACACGGCGCCCAAGATCCGCGACCGTGACGGGATCTACGGTGAGGTATTCCATCGACGAGTCGAAGGCATGGACGTCGAGGAAGTCCTGACCGCGCCCCGTTCCCCTTGGCAGAATCCCTATGCGGAGCGCCTTGTCGGATCCTTCCGTCGAGAGTGCTTGGACCACGTCATCGTTCTTGGCGAGAACCATCTCCGTCGCATTCTGACGGCGTTCCGAATTCGGCGGATTGCACCATCGGTACGAGCGCCGAGCTGCCTGACCAGCGTCTACGCATTTCATCGTGTTGGACAGGAAGGTCAAGATCTGTCCGGCGGGCGAATCCGCGCCGCTCGTCCCTCGCCACGGGAGCTTACTTCCCCTGCCCCATCGATAATGAGCACGACATCCTTCGAGCCGAGCGACAGTCTTCGGGCGACCGGACGTATCCATGGGGCGATCGATCGGGAAACTCCGCCCGCGCACTCTGGCCTGGTTTACCGGGCACTCAAGGGGCCAAAGCGCCTGCTCCTTCTCCCCAAGAGCGGTCAGGTCTGGACGAGGCAACCTGGAAGGTCATCGACGAATGGCTGACGCCGGGAAGATGAAGAATCGTCCTACAAGGTCGCGGCCGGCCACGCTAGCCTGGGGCGGTCCAGTGCTCCGTCCGCCACGACAGTGATGTCTTGGTCACGTCGGAACGTCTGTGGTGTTGTGTGGGCTTTGCGCGCGGCATGCGGGTTGCAGCAAGCAAGGCGATCACCATCGGAGAATGCCATGACACCCATTCGTACCAAGTGCCTCACACTAGCCCTCGTCCTCGTCGTCGGCGGGTACGCTTGCGCAAAAAAATCCGAACCGGCGGTCTCGCCCGATGCCGCGAACACTTCCAGTGGCGGAGCCGGCGCAGGAGGAAACGCCGGCACCGGCGGTGCGACCGCAATCAGCAGCTCGGCGACCGGAGGCAATCTGGCGAGCGGCGGAACGAGCGGCGCCACATCGACGGGCGGAAGTATCGGCTCGGGAGGGATTGGATCTGGCGGGAAGAACGCCTCAGGGGGCATGACGACTGCAGGCGGGTACACGGGCACAGGCGGCGTGCCTGGGCTCGCCACCGGAGGTGCCGCAGGCCCGGGAACGCGGCCGGCCTCGGGCGGAGCGACTGGCTTCGATGGAGGTCCGTCTTCAGGCGGCGCAGGTGGCAGCATCCCAAGCGACGGCGGACCGCCGCCGACCGGCTGTGCATGCACGAACGAGCAAACGTCGTTCGATTGCCTGTGTAGCGTCTTCGACTGCAGCAAGTCGCTCGCCGACTACAAGCTCGATGGTGGTGCCACCTACCGCACGCGGTTCGAATACGCGGACTGCCAACTCGAGGCAATCTTGGCCCTCGATGCCGGA
The DNA here is from genome assembly GCA_003159055.1 of Myxococcales bacterium. Next base: position 4,146 of record PMLH01000646.1, on the reverse strand, counting down.
CTCTCGGTTCAGGAGATATTCGATCAAACCACGGGACGGATGGTCGGCAAGTTGGTCACCGGCGTCACGAGCTGTCCCTTCGGCGCAGACGGAGGAAGCATCTACTACCTGCAGGCGGGGCGTTTTCCGGGCGCGAACTGCCCCGCGACAAAATGTATCGAGGGTACCTCCATCGGCGATTGCTATCGGCCTGATGGCGGCTATCCGCTCTACTGACAAGCCGCGACCAGACCTCGGCGTCCGGGCCATTCATGCTTGAGGCAGCCACTTTCGCGCCGCATGCGCCCTACACCCCGGCGCCCCGCCTTTCTCCTCCGGCAAGCAGCACTCGGCCGTCCGGCAACAGCGTCGCCGTACCATAGGCCCTACCGGCGGTCATACTGCCCGTCACCGTGAACGTGCCACGGGCGGGGTCATCGAGCTCCGCACTCGCATAGACCATCGCCACTGAAACCGCCCGCGATGAGAACTTTCCCATCGGGCAACGCGGTCGCCTTCGCGAGCCCGCCGTCCTAGCTGCCGCTCCAGGTCCCGCCGAGAGTGCCGGTACATACCAATTGGGCACTCGCAATCTGGGCTGCTGGAAGCGAATACCAAACGTAGGTCACGACAATCCCGGCGGGAATTCCAGCAAATTGTCCTGTGCCCGTGGACGTGAATTTGCATGTGCCGGAGGCATTCGTCGAAATGCACGCAGCTTGCAATAAAGTGCCTTGGTTTTGCTGCGTGCACGCGGTTTGCTCTTGCGCCAGCGCGGCGGCCTCCAACCCGGCGAAGCCCGTGCACATGTGCATCCCCTGAGCGGTGAAGTCGCAGCTGACATCCGTTCCCGCACTTTGCCCGTCCGAGCCGAGTCCAACAGCCCCGGCATCCAGGCCGAGCCCGACGGCACCGTCCTTTGAACCAGGCGTCCCGCCGGCCAAGCCGGCCGATCCACCGGTGCCAGTTGGGCTGCTCGGCGTGTCGTTGCCGCCACAAGCTGCAAGGAACACCCAGGTTCCGAATCCGATGGTCGCCAGTAGGATCTTCTTCATCTCTTGCCTTTCCGTCCTCACCGTAAGTGGTGGCTAGAAGTGGTCTATTCGAAAACAGCGTCTGATCGCAGTATGTACGAGGGGAGACCTCCGGAGCCTACAGATTCTGGTCCGTCTGGTATAGAGACTCCCAGCCTTTGAGCAGACATTCTCGTGCGATGTCGCCGAGACCTGCACAGGCACGAGCTGCCCGCCCGCCGGGGGCGTGATCGCGGCCCTTGTCCCTTGCCAGAGAGGCATCCGACGCCGGCATTCCCGCCGGGTACTACGACCGGACGTTGCATGCCTAGGTTCCGATCCAAAACGGTGCCGTGGTCAAGGTGCTGTCGGTCGAAAACGGGCTCGCGCAGCTCGACGTGGACGGCTCCGGCAGTCCTGCTGCGACCGACTGGCGACAGGCCGGCTCCCGCACGGATGTATCGGGCTCCCGCACGCCCGCAACGCGTTCGTCGTGGCCGCGAACGGGCTCGCGGGCCGCTGTGTTGGGCTTAGCGCGGTAACGGATTGGGTTGCCGCGCGCCTGTAACGCGCTTGCACTGCCAGCGATCGGGCTCCCGCACGGCTGGATCGGACTCCCGCACACCCGCGGCGCGCTTCGCGGCTCCGGTAACGTGTCCGGCGCGAAGTGGATTCGTCTCCCGCACAGGTGGGCCGGGTTCCCGCACGCCCGCGACGCACCCGCGGGCTGCCGTAACGCGCCTGCAGGCTCCGGTAACGAGCTCGCGGGCTCCCGGTAACGCGCTTGCACGCGCGCGTACCGAAAGGGGAGGGCGGCGTGGAAATCCGAGCCGGGGCTTCGCTTGGAATATTCTTCCGGGGTGCCGGGTTTGATCGCCATGACAGCCCCAGCCCCGCTCGACGGCGCCCAGTGCAGTGAGGCGTTGGCATCATCTTGACAGTCACAGCCAGTCTCCCCGCACGGGTGGCCATGGTCGGCTTGGGCCTGGTCCTTGCCGCATCGGCCTGGGCTGGTCAGCCCTTGCCCGAGCCGAGTCCCCGGGATCCCACCGAAGCCAACATCACGCTGGTGACGGCGGGATTTTTGGAACGCTCGCAGCTGTCCCATCACCCGCTCGACACCGAGTTGGCGGGCAGGTTCCTGGACCGCTACCTGGACGACCTGGATGGAATGCGATGCCTGCTTTTGCAGTCCGACATTACGGACTTCGCGGCGTACCGCTCGAACCTGGCCCAGGCCATCCACAGAGACGGCGATACCAGCGCGGCCCACGTTATCTTCTCGCGCCTGTTGCAGAGGCTCGCGCAAAGGACGGCCTACGTCACCCATGTTCTCGGCACGGAGAAGTTCGACTTCACCGACCATGAGGTCTACACGTTCGATCCCGAGCAAGCCGAGCGGCCGCTCGATTTGCCGGCGGCGCAGAAGATCTGGCGCCAGCAGATCCGCGCCGAGTATCTGAAGGAGAAGCTGGCCGGCAAGGCGCCTGCGGAGATCGCGCGCACACTCCTGGCCCGGCAGGCGCACCAGCTTGCAACCATGAAGGGGCTGCACGGCAGCGAGGTGCTGGAGGTGTACCTGAATGCCCTGGCCCACGTGTACGATCCGCACACCGACTACCTCGGGCACGAGCAGATGGAGAGTCTGGCCATCGCCATGAACCTTTCTCTTTTCGGCATCGGAACCGTGCTGGAGAACGACGACGGCTACTGCAAGATTCACGAGCTGTTGCCGGGCGGACCGGCCGTGCGCAGCGGTCAGCTGAAGCCCGGCGACCGCATCGTCGCCGTGGCACAGGGGAAGGCCGAGCCGGTGGATGTGACCAACCTGCCCCTGTCGCACACGGTGGAGCTGATTCGCGGGGCCAAGGGGACGACGGTGACCTTGACCATCCTTCCCGCGGGCGCCGCCGAGGGCACGCTGGCCAAGACCGTGGCGCTGGTTCGCGACGAGATCAAGCTGGAGGACCAGCAGGCCAAGGCTCGCATCTTGGACCTGCCGGTAGACCAGGGGCGCAGCTTGCGCCTCGGGCTCATCGACCTGCCGTCGTTCTACGCGGACATGGGCGAGCGGCAGGGGGCCGAGCCCCGCAGCGCGACCGCGGACGTGGCGCGCTTGCTGACCAAGCTGAAGCAGGAGCACGTGCGCGGCGTGATCCTGGATCTGCGCGGCAACGGGGGCGGGTCGCTCAAAGAGGCCATCAGCTTGACCGGGTTGTTCATTCGGCACGGCCCGGTGGTGCAGACCCGGGGGCTCGCAGGCGGCGTCGAGGTGGGCTGGGACAGGGATTCCAGCGTCCAGTACGATGGTCCCCTGATCGTGCTGACCAGTCGGTTCAGCGCTTCGGCGTCGGAAATTCTGGCCGGGGCCCTGCAGGACTACGGGCGCGCCGTGTTGGTGGGCGATTCCTCGACCTTCGGGAAGGGTACGGTGCAAAGCGTGCTGTCCCTGGGGATGGTGATGGACAAAGCCGGCTTCGCGCACGCCTACGACCCGGGTGCGCTCAAGGTCACTATGGGCAAGTTCTATCGCCCGGACGGCGCTTCGACGCAGTTGCGGGGCGTTGCCTCGGACATCGTTCTGCCTTCGCCCAGCGACCTGGCCGACGTGAACGAGTCGTTGCTGAAGGATCCGCTGCCGTGGGATGCCGTGTCCGCTGTGCCGCACGAGCAGCTCAATCGGGTCAAGCCCTATCTGGCTAGCCTGCGCGAACGCTCCCGCCATCGAATCCAGACCGAAAAGGCATTCGCTTACCTGGCGGAGGATGTCGCTCGGCTCNNGGTTTCGCTGAACGAAGCCGAGCGGCGGGCGGAGATGGCCGAGCTCAAGGCCCGTCAAGCGGCGCGCAAGCAAGGCGAGCTGGCCGATGCCCCATCGGCGCCGACGATCTACGAAATCACCCTGGAGAATGCTTCTTCGCCAGGCTTGCCGTCGCCCAAGCCGCCCAAGACCCGCGAAGGCAGTGGCGGGAAGGCGAGCGCGGAGTCCACGGTGTCCGACGACGATCTCGACGCGAAGACCGTCGGCAGGTCGCCTGACAGCGACATTCTGTTGGACGAGACCCTGAAGATCCTGCGTGACTATGTCGACTTGCTGGGCGCCCAGCACAAGGGTGTGCGTTTCGCTGGCCAGCGAAAGCCCGCGTCCGCGTCG
>PMLH01000341.1 GCA_003159055.1 Myxococcales bacterium | reverse complement strand
GGTCGCCGGTGGCCGAGCGCTGGAAGTTGCCATTACGCGTGAGCAGGGTTTGGGTACCGGACTTGACCTTGAAGAACGCGTTCCCAGCAACCATGAGGTCAAGCGACGAGCCTGTGTGCTTTGGCGCACCCATCGACAGATCTAGACCGTAGTCTCGTACCGTCGGGGCCTGACCCGTATTGCCAACAAGGCTGGCTTGCGAGCTGACCGGCTCGCCGTACGCATTAGTGGTGCCGGCCAATACCTGGCTGAAGTCCTGTAACACACCTTGCTGCGCCTTGTATCCAGGTGTATTCATATTCGCCAGATTATCGGAGATGTTGTTCTCGATATTGAACTGAGCCAGCATGGCGCTGGCAGCTGTGTAGACTCCCGTGTCCATGATGGCCCCCTTTTCTAGTGAGTGCCTGCAGCGCGATTACTCGCATCGACCAGAGGCCCGCCGCCCGTGGACGGAAGCGTGTGAATCGGTGTGGACGCGACGTGCAGGTGACCAATATACGTCGGGTGGTGACCAGGCTTTACGTCGATACCTGGAATCATTGTCGGGAGAGCTCCTGCGCTCGGCGTCGATGTGGCAGCCGGTTTGGGAGGAACCGGGAATTGCCCCACCAGGCTACGATCGCCGCCCGGCGTCGTGGTTGAATCACCCGGATGCCAGACCGTGACCAGTACCTCATTCGCGCCCACCGGCAGCTCGTGCAGCAGATAGACGTCCTGCGACAAGTCACCTGCATAATTCGTGTTGAACATGCTCAGACGCGATACCTTGTTGGTCTGCGAGTTCATGACCCACCACGCAAACTGTTGTCCGTTCAGCAGGTGCGGCAGCAAATGCACCGAGATAGTCGCCAGTTGCTCGCTGGGCCACAACCTCGCCGAGCCATACACGTTCGTCGGTCCCCACGTTGAGAGGCCTGGCACATAGCTGAGCTGTATCGGCACGCCTTGCTCCTCGGCACTTACGCTTGGCGGCACTTCGCGCCGGATCAGACCGCTCGCGACCGCCATTGACAACATAGCCACGAAGAGCAGGGAAAGCAGAAATGCCATCAAACGTTTGTTCATCAACGTGTCCTTGTGTCCACGTGACCTACGCTGAACCTTTTGCGTTTTGCGACCAAAGAAGTCGCTGCAGCGCTACACCCGCAGGGTCCATCGTCGTCTCATGTGCCACGCTGCGATCCTGACGCGGTTCTTCCGCTCTCCGAGCGGCCACACGACGCACCAGGAGCTGATCCACGTCCTCATCCGTTTCGGGTACCAGATCGGACGCTGCGGGCTCGGAGGACTTGAATTTTAGCATCGGCGCTATGGGCACGCGCGACTGTGCAGCGACAGGCGCACGTTCGGCCATCTCAGTCGTGCGCCGGGGCCGTTCGTTCAGGCGATCTGCCAGCGTCGCGCTCAGTTCTTCAGCCTCGGCAACCCAATCACGCATTTGTGATAGCGCTCCATCGGCCCGGTTGGTCAGCGACAGCATGCGTGCCCGCATGCGAAGCATCGTGACCACCACGCCCAGGAGCACCGCCGCCTCTGCAAGGCTAAGTGCGAGTGCGATTATGATCATGCCTTTGCCTCTTTCTTTTTCTTCTTGGCATCCGCGTCGCCGTCGACGTATGCGCGAATGCGCATGATGGCGCGCGCGTGGAGCTGCCAGACACGAGATTCACAAATGTCCAGAACCTTGCCGATTTCTCGGAGCGTCAGCGCGCGCACATAATACAGCGAAAGTACGCGCCGCTCGCGTTCTACCAGCCTCTGAATAGCACCGACCACGTATTCGCGCAGCTCGCGCTCTTCAATTTGCTGGCTCGGCGTGGCCGCGTCGTCCGCGATCACGTCCATCAACGTGACCGTGCCTTCTTCGCCGCCCGAGGTGCGAACTGGTCTCTGAAGCGATACGAAGCTGCTCACCGCATCCGCCATCGCGCGATGCATCTGTACGATTGTGAGACTCAGCGCTTCCGCGACCTCTTCCTCTTCCGGAGCTCTGCCCAGCCCCTCTTCGAGCTGAAGAAACATCGACTGGATCTCTTTTGCCCGCTTGCGTGAGCTGCGCGGGATCCAGTCTGCCGCCCGCAACGCGTCGACGCTACTGCCTTTAATGCGACCGGTAGCGAAAGTTTCGAAGGTCACTCCATGGCTGACGTCGTAACGGTCGACTGCCTCAATCAGCCCGATTGTTCCGTAGCTGAGCAGATCGTCTTTGCCAAGAGCCTGCGGCAACACGACCATCATCCGCCCGACAATGCGGCGAACCAGCGGAGCATACTCCAGGATCATGTGCTCGCGGTCCATTGTGCTCAGGCCCGTTACCGGACGTACCATATTTGGAAGTGCGCTCATAACGGCCACTCAGCATCTCCTTCGTAGGGCGCGATTGTTCCAGGTCGACGCGAGCCTGACGCCATCCCTATCCATTTCCCAACTCGTCCGCACTCGCATTGGATTCGCGGCGCGCAGCGATCGAGAAGCCGTCCGATTTCTTATCAGTTGCTCTGGCTAAAGCATCCTCTACCGTACGTAGGAACGCTATAGCAAAAGCGGTTACGACAAGGCTGGCGATCCCGGCTCTGATAAAGGCATCCAGCGTGGGAGAGCCGTTAACAATGCCTAGGGCCGCGACCGAAAAGAAGACACCGGTCACCAGAACCGAGATCAACTTACGCAACTTCACCGCAGCCTTCATCCGAAACTACACCCTTTTTCGCGCCGACGCCTTCACGCCAAGCGCGGTACGCACGACAGTCGCAATGCTGGGCGCCGCGGTCGACTGCAGGAGACTCTGACCGCGCACAATCATTCCCACCGGCTGGCGCGCGCTGGCAAGAGCCCCAATTGAAGGCAGCACGTTGCGCGTCTCGTCGTTACGCGACAGAACCGCCAGCGGATTCTTGACCGACTGCCGTGCCACCGTAAGAAACTCCAGCAAGTCGTCGCATTGGCCGGTTGCGGGAACGCACAGCACCTTCTTTGCACCGTGAAGGGGCCAGGTCAATGCACTGTTATGAACGTCGGAAGCGGCCGTTGGCGACCATCCCGACGCCTGAGCCACCATGAGCGTGCGGCTCCCGCACGCGTTGTGCAGATCTCGAAGCTCCTCGGACGAGTACGCATGTGCGACACGACAGCTAAAGACCTTGGCCAGCGCATCCATTTGCGCCGCGGCGCCTATGCGATCGATCTCGGTATTGACCAGCATGATGTCCGTCTGCCCACGCTTGGCTGCTGCCAGGGCG
>PMLH01000453.1 GCA_003159055.1 Myxococcales bacterium | reverse complement strand
GCTGCGATCGCTTGACCCCTGCCCCTTGAAGCTGCTCGTGGAGCTTCCACCGATGCTGAGGCCCGAATCGGTCGAGCTGATCTTCAGTTTCTTGAGCAGGGTCAAAAACGCGTCGATCTTGGCCGCGCTCGTCGAGGTACGATCGAGGCTGGTGTCGGCGGACCGGGTGGCATTCGCGACTTCTTCGATGTTGATCACGACCAGGTCGTTGGTGTGAAGCGCACGCGCGTCGGTGAACAGCATCGAGGCAGGCCGCCCGTCTCGCCACAAGCTGCCCGGCGACGAGGCCTCGTTTTCGCCCTTGCCCTCGGCCGGCAGTTGGTAGTCCCGGTGCTTGGGCGTGTACTCACCGAGGTGAGCCGGTCCGCAGGCCAGGGCGCCGGCAGCCACCCAGACCACGAGCACAACTTGCAGCCCGGCACGGCAACTCATCGTGGAACCTCCACAATCAGGCGTCCGCCTTCGTCGATGTGCCCCTCGACGTGCTTGCCCGAGGGAAGGACCGCACAGTCACGGGTGCGAAGACAATTGCTTCGACGCCCCTGCGTTTCGATAGTCACCGCACCCGCCACGAAGACCACCTTGATGGGATCACCCAAGGCTACGGTGGATCTGCTGACGTCGGTCGCATCAATCGGGCTGCCCATTGGCAGCGTGCGACTTGCGATGGCATCTGGCGGGGCAATGAACGGCAAGTGCCCTGGGCGAATCTCGTGTTCAACAACGATCGCTGCCGAAGCAAGCACCTCACCAGTCCGCACGACTCGTGTGGTCACCGAGGTTTCGGCCCAGACTTGCAGGTCGACCCATCCCCAACCACTGCATCCGCGGCCAGAAACTCTCACTGGGATTCGTCCCGAACCATCGATGGGTCGAGGTACCGCGGCACTTGTGACCCGACACCCGGCCGGCGCCGTCCAGCGCACAGGAACGATTCGTCCTGACGGCACCACAAGAGCGCGCTGTAGGGACTCGCTCACCTCGCCGGGCAGGATTTCCCGTGCGGTCGGCACCGCACTGGAAGCAGCGAAGAAAACGAGTAGGAGAGCAACCATCTAGATAGGTCCTGCCTTAACGAAGCTGGGTTAGTCTCTGTAGCATTTGGTCGCCGGTCTGAATGACCTTGGAATTCATCTCGTAGGCACGTTGGGTGGTGATCATGTTGACCATCTCCTGGACCGCCTGCACGTTGGCGTTTTCGAGATAGCCTTGGCTCACCGTGCCCGAGCCTTGCTCGCCGGGCTTTGCCAAGACGGGGTCGCCCGACGCTGGGGTTGCGCCGTACAGATTGTTGCCGATCGCCTCCAGACCGCCGGGGTTGGTGAACATGGCCAGTTGCAAGGTGCCGAGCTCGGTCGGGTCGGTGCGGCCAGGGACCTGGACCAACACCGTGCCATCACCGCGAATCGTGACCGAGGTAGCGTCGTGCGGGACGGTAAGACCTGGTTGGACGATTTCTCCGGTCTGGGTCACCATGCGCCCAGTCGCATCGACGCGGAAGTTGCCCGCACGCGTGTACGCGAAGTCGCCATTGGCGCGCTGAATGCGAAAGAAGCCCTGGCCCTCGATGGCCAAGTCGAGCGGATTCTGGGTCGCTGTCATGTCGCCTTGATCGAAGGACCGGGTCGTGGTGGCGGTTCGAACGCCGAGGCCGACCTGCAATGGCTCGGGTCGACCTCCGCCTTGTGCCGTCGGCTCGGTTGCGGAACGAATCGTCTCCGAGAGCAGATCTTCGAAGTCGGCGCGTGCGCGCTTGAACCCCGTGGTGCTGCTGTTGGCCAAATTGTTCGCGATGATGTCCAGTTTGGTCTGCTGGGCTTCCATCCCTGTGGCCGCGGTGTAAAGAGAGCGCAACATGATCTTCCTCCGTTAACGAGCGCGGCCAACTTCGACCACGCGCTGATCGAGCTGCCGATAAGTTTGGATAGCCTGCATGGCAAGCTCGTAGTTCCGTTGGGCGCCGATCATCGCCACGGTCGATTCGAGAGCCGTGACGTTGCCGAGCTCCAGCTCGCCCACGCGCACACTGCCGTCGCTGGCCTGATTCATCTGCGTCCCCGCCGAGGGCGTCATCAGCGCCGGGCCGACCTTGTCCATCGGCCCCTGACCGCTCCACAGCGACAGCGTCGCCACCACCTGCTTGCCTGCCTTTACCTCGCCCGTGGATTCGATGGTGACGTCGCTTTGAGGAGGAACGATGATCGGCGCGCCCGCAGTATCCAGCACCGCCAGGCCGGCGATTTGCAAGGCCCCGTCGGGCGACACTTCGATGTGGCCATTGCGGGTGAAGCCCATCTTGCCGCCACCCATCTGGACACCAAGGAACAGATCTCCGTCGGGAATGACGTCGGTTTGCGAGTCCGTGGTTTCCGTGGTGCCCGGCCGCATGTCGAGGGTGGTTGCCACCGCGCCTGTCAGGACCTTGTCGGTCGCGGCGCCCGGCGGAAGAAACGAGGCAAACGCCGGGCGCACGCCCTTGAAGCCGGGCGATTCGATGTTGGCCAAGTTATCCGCAATCGCGTCGAGTTGCGACGCGCGTGCCATTGCGGCGGACATGCCTACATAGATTCCATCAGCCACGTGAGTTCACCTGCCCAGGTCGAATAGCAAGGCAAGTGCCAACAAAAGAGTCAGACTCTTGGCGCGCCACCGTCGTAAGGTCGGCGCCGCCGCCCAGCAGAAACAAGGGCTGGCCTCGCCGACGGCAGAGACTGCCCGGCAAGAACTGCAGCTCCGAATTCTCCCGACGCAAATCTGCCGACTTGGCGTCGGCACGAATCGTGCTGTCACCCCAAGATGGCCTTCAGATTTTTCCCATTCGTACCGAGGAGAAGATCGTGAGCACGAAGACTCGATTGGACACAGTCTTCAGGTTGCGTGAGACCGAAGAGGATCGCGCCCGTCAGGCCCTCGCGGATGCCCAGCGCGACGTCGCCGCTGCGACGGACCAGCTCTCCGCTGCCAAGGCACGCGCCGCCGCCGATCACCGCAAGCTGGACAGCGCGGCTCATTGGTCGCTGATCGAGAGCGCCCACGCGCGAGCGTTGCAGGAGGCAAGGCAAGCCGAGCGCGCCGTCCAGAAAGCCTCCGATGGCTTGTCCCAGACCCGCGCGCGCTATCTCGGCGCTCACACGCGAACCGAAGCCCTGCGCAAAGCCATCGAAGCACGCCGAGCCGAGGTCCTGCGCGAGGAATCGCAAGCCGAGCGCAAGTACATGGACGAGATCGCGATGATCTTGTACCAGAGCGTGGCCTAGAGCGCCGAACGGGTTGAAAGCGTCGCGATTTCAGGATCTTTCACCACAGAGAACACAGAGAACACNNNGCCGCCGATGCATCCCGGCCGGCTCCTGCTCTGTCCGTCACTCCAAGGTCGCTATCCCCTCTGCGCTCTTTCCGGCCTCTGTGCCCTCTCCTCACACCATACGGCCGGCCAGTTTGGCGGGCAGCGCAGCCATCACGCCGGCGATCGTATCGGCGTCCAGGCCAAGCATCTCGCTGCCCTCTTGGATACGGGTCTCGGCCTCCTCATCCGTCCGCGTGGTCACGTCATGGCCGGTGACGTCGGCAAGCGCGTTGGCCAGCCGAACCACGTTGGCGAGGCGGAGCGGGCGGTTGCGATCGTACTGGTCGCACATCGCAACCGCGTCGCTCACCGACTCCGGCAAAGTCCATGAGCGGGTCACGGCAAGGCCCACGGTGCGTTCACAGCGAACGATGATGCCAAGCCACTTCGACGGCAGGATCCAATGGTCGACGCGTTTGCCGAGCAACCTGCCTTCGGCGTCGAGCAGCATCTCGGCGACGAGCGGCCGCCCGATGT
>PMLH01000051.1 GCA_003159055.1 Myxococcales bacterium | reverse complement strand
TTCTGACCCGCTTTCGCTTCAGATGAGCGCATGACCAAGCCCCATCAAGGGCGTGCGTGGCCCGCGCTCGACCTTGTCGTGTTCTCGGCGGCGCTGCTGCTGTACGCAGTGGCGGTGCCGCTTGGTCTTGGCCGTATCGAGGCTGCTTCGCAGGTCGCTGCCGCTGTGGCCCTCGACCCTGGCAGGCACGGCGCACCTTTGGCCCTGTTTGCGACGCGATTGGCGGCGTACCTGCCCCTGGGTGACCTGGCCTTCAGGGCCAACCTGATGTCATGCATTGCCTGCGCCGTGGCAATGGCGCTGATTGCCCGGCTGTCGGTCGCGCTGATCGCGCTGTTTCGGCCGCCGCCGTCCGCACGCCAGGATGCGGGAATGTTCCTCTACGAACCGATTGCGGCCGGCGGTTCGGCGCTGGCGGCGGCTTTGGCGCTTGCGACTTTCGAGGCCGGCGTCACGGCGAGCACGACTGCGCCGACGCTGGTGGTACTGTTTGGCGCCCTGCTTGCCGAGCTGGCCCTGCTGCGCGACATCGGCAACACGACCGCCGGGCTCGTACTTGCGGGCTTGGCGGGGCTTTCAGCCGGGGTAGGCCCGATGGTCGGGCCGGTGCTGTGGCCGGTCCTGGCTGGGCTCGCGCTGTGGGCGTTGCGGAAGGGCGCAAGGTGGCCGCTGTTTGCCCCGCTCTGTTTTGTCGCCACCTTCGGCGGGTTTGCCCTGGCCAGCAGCGCCGCCTCTTCGGTGGAGCTGTCGATTCATGACGTATTCGTCTCACCGTTCGTGGTCGTGCCGCAGGGTCGCGCGGCCCTTTGGATGACCGCAGTCGAGATTGGCGACCAGGTCGGCGCCGTAGGCGTGCTGCTGGCTGTGATCGGTGTGTGTGTTCTGTTCTCGCGGGCAGCAGTGGTTGGCGCTTGGCTTGCGCTGAACCTGGTCACAAGCCTGCTGTTTGCCAATCTGGTCCAAGCGCCCGGTGCGGGCGCCATGTCCGCGCGCGCGGCGTTGCCGATGGCCATCGCTGTCACCTGCGTGCTCGCCTGCGCCGGTCTCGTGCACGTTTCTGCGCGTCTTGGGCGAGCTCGGCTGGCGGCGGCGTTGGCTCTCGCGGTCATTCTGGTGTTTTCGCCCGCCATGGACGGCGGTGCCACCCGCTGGGTCGGCCGGCCGCTGCCGATGCGCTTGCTCGATCGCGCCCTGGATCGAGCCGGTGTGCGGAGCGTGGTGGATCCGGGTACCTCGGAAATGGCAGGGCTCTTCCAGTACGCCCGTGCCATCGGCTTGCGTCCCGACCTGGAGATATCGAGCAGCGCCGGTCGGTAGCTGTCGACGCATTCCCTGGCAGGCTTGATGCTTGACCCCCGGGGTGGGGTGCTTACCCATTCCTCCAGAGCAACGACTCCACCATCTGACACACGCACAAAGGGAAGCAAACCATGGGAAAGATTATCGGAATTGACCTCGGGACCACCAACTCGGTCGTTGCCATCATGGATGGCAAGGAGCCCAAGGTTATCGCCAACGAGGAGGGCGCTCGGCTGACCCCGTCGGTGGTGGCGTGGGACGACAAGGGTGAGGTGCTGGTAGGCCAAATTGCACGTCGCCAGTCCATTACCAATCCCGAGAACACCGTGTTTTCGTCCAAGCGTTTCATCGGCCGTCGTTTCGAGGAATGCGCCGAGGACATCAAGCGCATGCCGTTCAAGTGCGTGCGCGGCGCCCACGGCGAGGTGGATTTCGAAATCCGCGGCAAGCAGATGACGCCTCCGGAGGTTGCGGCCAAGGTGCTCGGCAAGCTCAAGAAGGCCGCCGAGGATCACCTGGGCGAAAAAGTTACCGAGGCGGTCATCACCGTTCCAGCCTACTTCAACGACTCGCAGAGGCAGGCCACCAAGGATTCCGGTCGCATCGCCGGTCTCGACGTCAAGCGCATCGTNNGAGCCCACCGCGGCCGCGCTGGCTTATGGGCTGGACAAGAAGAAGGACGAAATCATCGCCGTGTACGACTTTGGCGGCGGTACATTCGATATCTCCATCCTTGAGGTCGGCGAGAATGTGGTCGAGGTCGTCTCCACCAATGGCGACACGCACTTGGGCGGCGACGACATCGACCAGCGCGTCATGGACTGGCTGATTGCCGAGTTCCGCAAAGACCAGGGCATCGACGTGTCCAAGGACNNGATCAATCTGCCGTTCCTCACGGCGGATGCGTCTGGCCCCAAGCACCTTCAGATCAAGCTCTCGCGCGCCAAGCTCGAGCAGATGGTCGATGACCTCATCCAGCGCACGATCGAGCCCACCAAGAAGGCCCTGGCAGACGCCAACAAGCGCCCGTCGGAAATCGCCGAGGTCGTGCTGGTCGGCGGTTCCACCCGTATTCCGAAGGTGCAGCAGGTGGTCAAAGACTTCTTCGGCAAGGAGCCGCACAAGGGTGTCAACCCCGACGAGGTGGTTGCGCTGGGAGCAGCAGTGCAGGCCGGCGTTCTGTCGGGCGAGGTCAAGGACATGCTCCT
>PMLH01000483.1 GCA_003159055.1 Myxococcales bacterium | reverse complement strand
GTAGATGCGGTCACCCTGAGGACCGTTCGGGTTCTGCACAAAGTGCTCGGCGGTCAGCTTGGGGCGCCCATGGTAGCCGCGCGCAAGTCCTGCGCCGCCAATCCAGATTTCGCCTTCCTTATCAGCGGGGAGCGGCTGCAAGGACCCGTCGAGAATGTACATCTGCGTGTTGTCGATGGGCCTGCCGATGGTAATGCGGTCGTAATCGGGCTCAATCCTTTGCAGCGACGACCACACAGTGGTTTCGGTGGGCCCGTACAGGTTCCACAATTCGCCGCCCAGCGCCAGCAATCGGTCGGCCAGCGCGGGCGACAGTGCTTCGCCGCCGCAGAGCATGCGCAGCTTCCGGTCGCCACGCCAACCTGCTTCGAGCAGCAATCGCCAGGTCGCCGGCGTCGCTTGCAGCAGATCGATTTCGCTGCTTTCCAACTTGTGCCGAAGCTTGCGTGCATCACGCGCGGTTTCGCGATCCGCGATAACCACGGTGGCGCCCGTCCACAGCGGAAGAAAGAGCTCGAGCCCGGCGATGTCGAACGAGGTCGTGGTGATCGCGAGCAACCGTTCGCCGGCACGAAGGCCCGGGCAACTGGCCATGGAACCTAGGAAATTGGCCAGTGCGCCTCGCGTGATTTCCACGCCTTTCGGCCGTCCGGTAGAGCCGGAGGTGTAGAGGATATAGACCAGCTGTTCGGGCGAGCACGCGACCATCACCGGCGAGTCCGGTTGATTCTCGACTGCGGCTTCGATGCTGCCCAGCACGATGGTCCGAATGGGGGTCGGCAGGCGCGTTTCGGGGTGGACGACCAGAACCTGTGGCGAGGCATCCTGGATGATCCCCTGCAGTCGCTCGGCCGGGTGTGACGGATCGAGGGGCAGGTAGACGCCGCCAGCCTTCACGGTCGCGAGCATGGTGACAAGCTCGGCCGCGCCACGCGGCAGCGATATCCCGACCGTAGCGTCGCGGCCGACGCCGAGAGCAAGCAGCCGATGCGCAAGTTGATTCGAATAGAGGTCGAGCTGGTGGTAGGTGAGCCTTCCCTCCGAGGCCTCCACCGCGACCTTCTGCCCTCGGCTCCGAACCGTGTGCGCAAACGCCTCGAGCAGATCTGGATGCCTTGCCATCACCAAATTGGGCCGCCCGCGTCGTAGCGAACCGCACCTTTGGCTGCTCCCTTCAGATATTCCCCTGGGATGAATAGGCTACCTCAGCACTTCGACCAGCAGATCATCGAACTGTGTTTCGGCCTCGCGAAACACGGCGAACCCGACGCTCCCGCCAGCAGTTGAGACCGGCAGCGTGTCATCGAAGACTTGCTTCCCATCCACCACCACGGTGAGGTGTGCACCCACCAACTGAACGTCAACGACAATGGCCTGCCCGATGGCGTGGGGAATCTGCACTTTGTTGTTGCCGATGTTGGCGTCGAGATAGGTTGTGTTCACGCAGCTCACGAGCTCTGAGATGTTCAAGGCTCCGACTCGGTCTTCGCCGTCAAAGGAGTAGTTCGCGACGAAGTTCAGCTCGATTCGGTTGCCGCCCGGCCGCGAGCGCAGCACGAGAACCTTGTCTGGCGCCACCACCGAGGTCAGCTTGGCATGAATCCGAACGTCCTGGGCGGAAAGACCTTCTAGCAGCGAAGCGATCATCCCGGAGCCGCCGTCTACCCCGCCCGGGCAGATGACCTGTGCAGAAGGTCCGCTGGCATTGTATACCCCCTCGGAAACCGTCCACGTCCCAGCCTCCGGAGTGAAATCTTCCGCAGATCTGGAATCGCTGAAATCATAGCACCGCTGCTGTACGGCCCCGGAATCGCGACTATCCCAAGTGCTACAGGAGAAGTTCGCCGAGGAAAGCTCATCGTCCATGTCCGTCGCGACCGCATCGCGTGTTTCCATGGCCGGACTGGCCTCCGAGGCGTTGTCCCACGCCCCGATTCCAGCGTTGTCCGCCATATCCAGCAAGTTGCTTGGCGACACATCCTCGGCGTCGCCAACCACGACAACGCCAGCGTCTTGATTCGGAACATCGAGGGCGCCAACCTCGAAATCCTTGGCAGCATCCGCTTGTGCGGCGTCGGCCGAACCGCTGTCGACGTCGGAAGCGCCATCACGCAATGATGGAATGCTCGCATCGGGGGCGCTGTCCTTGGCTGCGTCCTTCAGACTTGGCGAGGCATCCGACTTTGGGGCGCTCGATCCCCCTGACCCGCCACAGGCCTGAACCGCTACGCCTAGCACCATGACCAGAAGCCCACACCACCCAGTAGGCCCTCTTGAGAGAAACCAAACACCGTTCATGACTCCTCCATCACCGACAGACTCCAATTGATTCAAAGGATTGGTCTTCATTCTAACGCTGCTCCCTTTGCGCAGCCGTGCACCGAGCATTCGACGTACGGCGGCTGCACTCGCCGATCTGGAACGCGACCTCGGCGAATGTTCCAAGCAGAGTAAGCAAAGGGGGGACCAACCTCGCTATAGGTTGGACCGGCGCCATCTAAGACTGGGTAACAACTCAGGAACACAAGGCTCAAGGCGCTACACGACTAATCCGGAGCAGTCACCGTGATTGAATAGGTCTATCAATATGACTGGATCGTGATGCAGGCAACTGATCTCGCTACGCGGGCACGGTGAAGAAGGCGATGGAGGCGATCGAGAACAAGCGAGAGATTTTGCTCGCGCCGGGAGCGATCGCATGCTTTACCCTTCAATCGAGAACAAGATG
>PMLH01000074.1 GCA_003159055.1 Myxococcales bacterium | reverse complement strand
CGGACATCAACGTCACGCCGCTCGTCGATGTCATGCTGGTGTTGCTCATCGTATTCATGGTCACCGCGCCGATGATCCAAACCGGCGTCGACGTGGATCTGCCGGACGCAAAGGCGCAAACCGTGCCCGACGAGAGCGGCAAGCTGATCGTGACGATGACCAAGGACAAGCGGGTCTTCATCGGGCGCATGGAAATTCCCTTCGCCGAGGTGGAAACCAAGCTGAAGGCCAACGCCAAGCTGCAAGCCGACCATGAAGCCTACCTGCACGCCGACACCAACCTTTCCTACGGCGACGTGGTGAAGATCATGGCGGCCATCAAGCTGGCGGGCGGCGACAAGATGGGTCTCATCACCGACCCTTTGGAGTAACGTGGCAACCGCAGTTCAAGGTCGCATCCGCCCGCTCGGCCGAGGCAGCTCGTTCGGCGGGATCTTCGCGACCATCCTGATCCACGCCAGCCTTGTGGCGCTGATCTATTTCGCGCACGTCAAGTCGCCGCCGCCGGTCGAGGCCCCGCGCGACCTGATCGTCACGAGGCTGGTGGCGCTGGGCAAGCCGCGCGACAAATTCTGGTTGCCGCGGATCGTGCAGCCGCCCAAGCCCAAGGCGCCCGCGCCGACTTTGAACCTGACCGACGATGCCAACGCCGCCCCCGCGCCCAAGGAAGCGCCCAAGCTGGAAGACGCGGATATCTCGAAGGAGATGCGCCGCGCGCTCAAACGAGCCAAGATGCTGGCGCAAGCCACCGAAGAGCCGGCCGAGGGTTCGCTCACCGGATCGGCGGAGGGCACGTCGACCCAGGGAGTTGCCGGCGATGCGTACGCTACCGTCATTGATGCCGCCATCCGACGGAATTGGGTGACGCCGGTGGGACTCATCACGGATACCGAGCTCGTCGGACTGGTGGCGAAGATCCGAATGTCGATCAGTGACGACGGGACGCTGTCGAATCCCGTCGTGCAGAAGTCCTCCGGGAATCCCTACTTCGACGATTCCTGCATCCAGGCGGTCAAAGCGACAGGCAGGGTGCCGCCGCCGCCCGCCAACAAATTCAAACACCTCGTCCTGACTTTTGATGGCAAAAAGCTGGGGCAATAGACAGGCATGACCTGCCACTCGAAAACCTGAAAAAGGACCGCGAATGAAGATCACTCTGCTTACCGCCGGGCTCCTGCTCCCGACCATGATTTCGGCAGCGCCAGCCATCGCAGCCAAACAGGCCCCTGAGGTCGAAGACCTTCCGGAAATCACCATTTCCGACCCGAACCGCGACCTCTTCCGGCTCGGGTTGCCGAACGCAGTCGGCGACGCTGACCTGGTCGGTACGGCCGCCGAGACCGAACGCCGCGACCTGGACTTGGTCGGACTTTTCCGCGTGCTCGACCCGGCCTCCTTTCCCGATTCCCTGCTGAGGGAAGGGCTCGGCTTCTCGTCGGACTACTGGTCCCAGGTGGGCGCGCAGGGCGTGGCCAAGTTGCGGGCCGCGCACGCCGGCGGCGGCATCGTCGTCGAAGGCCGCCTGTACCAGGTCGGCCGCGGCGAAAGCCCGGTGCTCACCAAGACCTACCACGGTTCCGAGCTGCGACCGCTCGTGCACATGTGGGCCAACGACATCGTCGCCCAGTTCACCGGCATGCCCGGCATTTTCGGCTCGCGCATTGCTTTTGCGATGACCGGCAAGAGCCAGGAAATCGCCACCGTCGGCATGGACGGTCAGGAACTGCACGTGGTTACGCAGATGAAGTCGCAGTGCCTTCTGCCGGCCCTTTCGCCGAGCGGCGGGCAGATTGCTTTCAACTCGTTTCTCCGCGGCGGCGCCGATCTGTGGCTCGTCTCGACCAACGGCGGACGAGCGCGTCGCATCTCGGACCGACCGGGACTGAACACCGGCGCGACCTGGTTGGGCGGCAACACCCTGGCTGTCACGCTCTCCTACGAGGGCAACGCCGAGCTGTACAAGATCTCTGCCGCCGATGGCAAAGTGCTGGGCCGGCTGACCAGCTCGCCGAGCAGCATCGACACCTCGCCCTCGGCCTCGCCCGGCGGCGATCAGATTGCATTCGTATCCGATCGCCAAGGCAACCCGCAGATCTACTTGATGCCATCGTCGGGCGGAGCGGCCCGGCGCCTCACCTACCAGGGCAGCTATAACCAAACGCCACGGTTCTCACCGCGCAAAGATGCGCCCATGATCGCTTTCACCGGGCGCGACGAGCGCTCGGTCTTCGACATCTTCCTGTACGACCTGCGCACCGGAAAAATCGACCGGGTGACCCAAGGCCAAGGTTCGAACTTCGACCCGGCGTGGTCGCCCGACGGGCGGCTCTTGGTCTACGCCTCCAGCCGCGGCGGCCTTTTCCTCAAGAACCTGCAGACGCAGAAAGAATTCCAGATCTACAAAGGCGGCGCGAAGAGCCCGTCGTGGGGCCCGCCGCCCGCCGAGTCCAAGTAGAAATCGCCGTGCGCATCGCCACCATCGACATCGGCACGAACACCACGCTGCTCTTGGTCGCCGAGAGCAGCGACGCGTCCGTGGTCGCCGAGCGTGCGGAAATCACGCGGCTTGGACGCGGCATTGGCGCCGACGGTGGCCTTGGCCGGCAGGGCATCGACAAGACCCTCGCGGTGCTCGCCGACTACGCCGCCATCGCCCGGCAGCACGGCGCCAACATCTACGCCATCGGCACCGAGGGCCTGCGGCGAGCGTCCAACGCGCAGGACTTTCTCGTTCCTGCCGCGAAGGCCCTCGGCACCGCGGTTGAGGTCATCGACGGCGACCGCGAAGCTGCCCTGACCTTCCTCGCCGCACGTCGCTCGTTTCCCCAGGCCACCCTCGGCACCGCCGTGGTGGTCGACATCGGCGGTGGCTCGACGGAAATCATCGTGTCTCGTGGTGGCGCCGTCGATTTTCGCCGCAGTCTTCCGCTCGGCTCGGTTCGCCTGACCGAGAAGCACGTCAAGAGCGATCCAGCCACCGCGGCCGAAATTGCCGCCGTCATCGACGAGGCCTCGCGCCTTCTCGCCGCCGTACCGTTCCCCGATGGACGCGCCACGCTGATCGGGATCGCCGGCACCGTAACCACTCTGGCAGCCATGTCGCTCACCCTTGCCAGCTACGATCCCGACCGCGTGCACGGCCATCGCATGAGCTTGGCCGCGCTCGACGAGCAAATCGCCCGCCTGCGCAGCGCCAACCAAGCCCAGCGCGAACAAATGCCTGGCCTCGATCCCAGGCGAGCCGACGTGATCCTGGCCGGCGCCCTCCTCCTCCGCTGCATCGCCAACCACGCCCACGCCCCGGAAATCCTGGTCAGCGACCGTGGCATCCGCTGGGGCCTGTTCTTCGAAAAAGCAGCGCAGCCCGGTTAGACTTTTCCGTAAGCTCGCAGTTCCAAGTTCCCGCGCCCGCGGCGGCGACTGGCCGGCTCGCCGACACGCTGGGCCTGGTGCACAGCCTCGTCGAGAATCCTGGCGCCGCGATCCTCCAGTTCGCTGACGACGCCGGCGTACCGGCGGCGGCCGCTCTACGCGCGGCGCTTCCCGACGCCCTGGAGAGCAGGCTGGCTGATTGGATGAATTCGTACCTCGAGACCGCGACGGTGAACGGGGTGTCGCCCTACGATCATTTCGTCTGGCTCGACAACACCGTCCAATCCTTGCTTCTCAACTGGGAGCTGCAATCGAGGCTCGTGCTCCCAGTTGACAGACCAGGAACCCATACGCCCGTCTCGTTCCTCTTCGTGTCCCCCGCGGGTCCCATTCCCCTGGACCCCACCGCCCCGGTCAGCCCAGGGGTTGGCGTCACTGCGACGGTGTCCTGGCCAAGTGGGCCGGACGGAGCCGCAGTCATGACCATCTCAGACCACACCATGGGGCTTCCCTTCGGGCGCTACGCACTGCAAGCCCTCAATGCGATTCTGCTCGCCGATTATGGCGCGGAAGACGTGGCTGCCTACCTGGCCAACGCGGTTGACTGCTCGGCGATGGGGGACAGCGTGGCGTCTCACTGTGTCAGCATTGTATGCGTCGGGCACCCCGCCGAGGTGGCCGCGATCTGCCAGGGTGGCCTTGCCGAGGGCGCCAGCCAGATCGAGAATCAGATTCTTGGTCTTGATTTCCGGGCCATCCACTTCGAGCGAGGCACCGCGATTGCTGTTGGCTCGACTGTCTCGCGCCCGCAGAATGCGGCGTCGCTCGACGGCGGCGTCTGGACGTCGACCATCGACTTCGGAGACGGCCCCCAGCCGGCAACCGCAACGTTCACCGCGTCGGCCGAGGTTGGCTCACCGTAGTCCACGAAGGTCCGTGGCGCCGCCACGCCCCTTGCGGGCGGACGCTTTCGCCGATAGCCTTACCTTCAGCTATCGTGCAGAGATCATTTCATCTTGTTGTCATCGCCGCGGGCTTGCTCGCGGCAAGTCCCGCGTGCAAACCGCGCATCCAGACCATCGATGCGCCGTTTTCCGACAACTTTGACCGGGCAGAGTTGGGGCCAGATTGGCTGGACACCAGCCATGACGCGAAAATCAAGGACGGCAAGCTGAACCTGGTGGGCGCCCACAACCATCCGGTTTGGCTCCGGCGCAAGCTGCCGCGCAACGTGCAAATCGACTTCGACGCGGTTTCGCGAAGCCCGGCCGGCGACCTCAAGGTCGAGCTGTACGGCGACGGCGAGTCGTTCGACCCCGACAAGGGCCGCTACGATCCGACCAGCTACATGATCGTCATGGGCGGCTGGCACAACAGCAAGAGCATCATCAGCCGCCTGGGTGAGCACGACGAAGCGGTCAAAGCCGCGCGCGACCGCAACGGTCCCGAGCCGCTGGTCACGCTGGGCAAGCTGTACCATTTCACCGTCACCCGGCGCGGCGGCACCATCGACTGGACGATCGACGGCGCGCCCTACCTAAGTTGGAACGACCCAGAACCCCTCGCGGGCTCGGGACACGAATTCTTTGCCGTCAATGACTGGGAGGCAGACGTCAGCTTCGACAACCTGACGATCCGACCTGTGGAGTAGTCATGGCCACCGGAACCAAGCCGACCAACTTCGAGGAATTCGGCATTTCGCCGAGCAGCGGACTTTTTACGCCCGAGCCGCGCACCGGCGCGCATTCCGATTTCGGCCTGGGGGCCTTCGATCTCGACAAGGGCCTGGAATTCCTGCAGGCGCGCAAAAACCTGCTCATCTACATGCACGACAACCCCGACCCCGACGCGATGGCAGCGGCGATGGGGCTCAAGCATTTGATCGAAGCCTCGACCGATGCGACCGCGACGCTCGCCTTGGGCGGCATCGTTGGCCGCGCCGAAAACCGCGCCATGGTGGAAGCCCTCCGAATCCCGCTTGTGGCAGCCGAGGCGTTAGATCCATCCGCCTACGACGCCGTGGCCATCGTCGATAGCCAGCCGGAAACCGGCAACAACTCTCTGCCGCCGGGCCGACCGATAGACATCGTCATCGATCATCACCCAGCACGCGAGGAGAGCGCGCAGGTACCCTGGCGCGATATCCGGCCAGAGCTAGGCGCCACCTCGACCATCATGGTCGAGTATCTGCGAGCCCTGAACGCGCCGCTCGACACGCCGCTGGCCACCGCGCTGTTCTACGCCCTGCGGGCCGAGACGCGCGATCTGGGCCGCGA
>PMLH01000162.1 GCA_003159055.1 Myxococcales bacterium | reverse complement strand
ACCTGCTTCGTTTCGCCTAGGCCCGCTATGGCACTTGTCTCGCCAGCAAGTGTTCTGTCTCCTTCTACGACGGATTCGAAGCGGGGTTGGGCAACTGGAGCGTCGACAGTAGGTTCTGGCAGCTCTCCTCGAATGCTGAAAGTGGTTCCTATTCACTGCTCGGAACCTGGGGCGGAGACCTCTCCACCGGCTGCAATATCACGAAGAGCGCGCTGCTCGGCCAGGACATGAACCTTTCGGGTGTCGCCACTGCCACGCTTCAGTTCCAGAGCACCTCAGCCGTCGGGGCCAACGACAGCCTGTCGGTCTTGATCTCAACGAATGGGGGCCAGACGTGGAGCACGTTGTCCAGTGTTGGGTCCACATCCGCCTGGCAACTCGTGACGATCAGCCTCAGCGCCTACGTCGGACAGCCGCTGGTCAGAATCGGATTCAGTTTCACGAACCTCTGCAGCGACTGCTGCGGCGTCACCTGGAACATTGACGAGGTCCGCGTAACCACGTCCTGACGCCAAGTTGGGCTTTGATGAATGGCCCCCGGGTCTTCGTCGTAGACAACGAGCCGTGTAGTGCGCCTGTCGCGGGAGATCCGCAGCTCTCACACGTCACCATGCGAGATCTTGATGGTTGGAACCACGCGTCTTCATGATGCCATCCTCACGCGACGAAAGTCGTTCCAAAGTTGGGACGCAGTGAGAAGCGGTTCCATGCCTTGCTCACGAAGGTCCGACTCGGTCCTGTATCAGTCCTCTCGACGGCGGCTCGTTGCGGACCTCCGACAGAGATGACGATGCTGGTATCATGGCGCGGATGGATGACCTCGTCCTCGAAGTCGAGCGGGTCGGAGCCAAGTCCTCGCTCACGGAGAAAGACTGAGCCGCGGACAGATAGTGCGAAAACAGTGCCGCCATCGCCAAGAGGCCGAATCTCCTCAGAAACGAAGACGTATTCGTTTCGCCTGATCGGTGTCGAGCATCGAACCCGACATCCAAATTCGCGAGCCCTCAGTTTAATGAACCCCAGTCTCCGGCTCGCGCTCAGCGTCGCGGTGAGCTTGGACATTCGGTTTGAAAAACTGCTGGGCCAGCAGCGTCGGCACGAAGGCGCTCAGGATGACGACGGTGACGAGCACCGTGTACTGGCTGCGGTTGATCACGCCGTGGGTGAGGCCGAAGAGGGCGGAGATCGTGCCGAACGTAAGGCCCGTGCTCATGAGCAAGGTGGTGTACCTCGCCTCGCGCGTGGGCATGCGGAAGGCGGCGGCGAGGGGGCGTACGCCGATGTACTTGGTGAGAAGCTTCACGCCGAGGAGCAAGGCGATGAGCCCCGCGCCGCTCACCACGGCGTTGGCCACCACATAGGTGCCGGCGCGGATGAAGTAGAACGGCGTCAGTACGGTGAAGGCGATCGACCGCAACCGCGCCACCATGGGACGCTGACGCAAGAAGGTGCCCGCCAGCACCATTCCAACCAGGTACGCGGGAAGGATCGGTTCGCTGCCACCGGCGTCTGCCACACCGCCGAGGAAGAACATGATCAGGAGCACGAACTTAGTCTCGGCTTCACTGACGCGACCGCCGGTCGCGCGGATCACCCAGCGCACAAGACGGGGCGCGAGCGGCAGGACAACCGCCATGGTCGCCACGAATAGAATCAGGTACCAGTTGTAGTGAACGAACAGGACGCCAAGAGCGAGCACGGTACCGAAGTCCGTCACGAAACATGCGGCGAGAATGATCTTCCCCAAGGTGGTCTCGTTGAGACCGGACTCCACCATCACCGCATAGACCACCGCGACGGAGGTCGTCGACAGGGCGATGCCTGCGATTTCCGCAGCCCGCATATCCCAGCCCACCACCCAGCGGGCAAAAGCCACGGCCCCCAAGAATGGCAGCAAGAAGCTGATGAAGCCGATCGAAAGCGTTTGCTTCCAGTGGTTGCGGATGACCGAAGGCTCAATCTCCGCCCCGGCCAAGAAGGTAAGCAGGCCGCTGCCGAACCCGGCCAGAAAGTCGATCCAAACAGTAGTCTTCACGTCGAACAGGTTGCCCGCGAAGATGCCGATCACGATCTCGACAAGAGCGACGGCTAGCCCGGTGCGTCCGGCGATCACCGCCGCGACGAAAGCCA
Organism: Myxococcales bacterium; assembly: GCA_003159055.1. Next base: position 3,539 of record PMLH01000162.1, on the reverse strand, counting down.
GGCCCATCCAGACAGCGGCGATGGCGTAGGGGTTGTTCATGATTCCTCCGGAAGATCCGTAGAAGCCATCAACCCCCGCTTGCGGAGGTGGTTCGCGTCGAGAAAACGCGGGCGGACCTCATCGCCCACTGAGAACAATTGGGACTAGAATAGGCGGCGGGCGGGAATCCGTCAAACGTGCCAACGCTCGCCCACCTACACCAAAGGAGGCCGCCATGGAAAACTCAGGGCTCACGGGAAAGGCAAAGCGGGTTCGTATCTATGTCAATGAGGGCGATCTCCATGGTCATCAGCCGATCGATGCGGCCTTGGTGGCCTTTCTACGTAAAGAAGGTGCAGCCGGAGCCACCGTGCTGCGCGCCATCGAAGGCTTCGGCTCCTCGGGAAAGATCCACACCTTGCGCTGGGTCGACCTCGCCGAACGACTTCCGATTGTAATCGAATGGATCGAGAGGGTCGAACAGGTCGAACGCCTGCTCCCGCGCATCAAGGAAATGATCAAGCGCGGCCTCATCACCGTCGAGGACACCGAAGTCGTGCTCTATTGCGCCTATCCGGTGCGGGACGTCTCGCCCGCGTTGCACGCCTCGGACGTCATGTCTCGCGAGGTTGTCTCGGTTTCCCCAGAGGACTCAGTCCGAGAGGTCGTCAAGCTGATGTTGGGCAAGAGTTACCGCGCCATCCCCGTCGTGGAGTCGGGGGTGCCGGTCGGGATGATCACCAACTCGGATCTGCTCAAGCGCGGCGGCCTCACCATGCGCGTGGAACTGCTGCGCTTGCTCGATACACCAGAACTGCACGCGGAGCTTGAACGGCTGGCGCATGGGGCGAAAACCGCGGCCGACGTGATGACAGCTGGGCCGGTCACGGTGCAGGCATCAGCTCCGCTTACCCAGGTCGCCGAGATCATGTCGTACCGGCGCCTCAAACGCCTGCCGGTCGTCGACGAGCACGGCGCGCTGGTCGGGATGGTGAGTAGGCTCGATATCCTCCGCACCGCAGCCCGAACCTTCGAGCAACCGGAGAGCGAGCCGCGCGAGATCGGCCTAGCTGGGGACGCTCAGGTTACGCGCGCCATGCGCACGGATGTCCCGACGGTGTTTCCTGACACGCACCTGCCCGAAATATTGCAGGCGGTGACATCCACACGACTCAATCGCTGTCTGGTCGTGGATCATGAACGGCATGTGCTCGGCAAGATTACCGACGCCGAAGTGCTGGACCGCGTGACCCCTGCCCTACGGCCTAGTGCGCTTCGCTCGCTCGTTCATCGGCTGCCGTTCGTGCACCCCAAGCCCGAAGAGCTAAAGGCCGAGCAGCATGCCAAGGCGCGAACCGCCGCCGACCTCATGGTCGAGACCGCCGTGGTCGCCGAAGATGCGCCTCTGCACGAGGCTATCGCCGCCATGCTGGGCGGCAAGCACAAGATCGTCGCGGTGGTGGATGCCCAAAAGCGCCTAGTTGGGGTGCTCGATCGCGCCGACCTGCTGCATGGCCTGGTGTCTCTCAATGGCACGGGCAAGTGATCCGTGCGCGGCGCTCCCGCAGTGATGAGCAAGGAGGCATGTTGCGACTACTCTTGATTTCCATAGGCGGCGCCATCGGAAGCGGCGCCCGATATTTGCTGAGCACCTGGGCGCTGGCTGCTTTCGGACCGGCCTTTCCCTACGGCACGCTTGCGGTCAACGCGATCGGCTCTTTCCTCATCTGCGCCATCATGCACCTCGGAGTGTCCGCGAATGTCATTCCCCAGACGCTGCGCTTGTTCCTGACGACCGGGATCATGGGCGGTTTCACGACCTACTCGACCTTCGACTACGAGACGTACAGGTACACGCAGCAGGGGGCCTATGCCATGGCTGCCCTAACGTGGGGCTGACGTTGGTAGTCTGCTTCGCCGCGGGAGCGGCCGGGGACGTCGTCGCCAAACTGGTGGCCCCGAACTGAAGACTGTCCAGACGCAAGCACTTCGCAGGATTCTGGATCGCGGTCGAAGCCGCAGATCCATATCCTATTGTTCGCGGCTGTCGGGAGACCTGATCTACTTTGTCGTCAGTAACTGGCTGATGTCGCGAACTGCACCGGTATCGGCGCTGGTGGTCATGGCGGCGTAGGCTTGTAGCGCGGCCGAAACCCGACGACTGCGATTCCCTGGCTTCCAGGCAAGAGCCTTACGATCTTCCATGGCAGCACGGCGCTTGGCAAGCTCGCCACTGCTCACGGCAAGGTGAACGCGCCTTTCGGGGATGTCGATCTCGATGACGTCCCCCTCGTTCACGAGCGCAATGGTTCCGCCACAAGCGGCTTCGGGCGAGACGTGACAGATGGACAAACCGGCGGTGCCACCCGAGAATCGTCCGTCGGTGATGAGGGCACAAACCTTGCCGAGGCCGCGCGACTTCAGGTAGCTCGTGGGATAGAGCATCTCCTGCATGCCCGGTCCACCCTTGGGGCCTTCGTAGCGAATCACGACGACATCTCCCGCGACGACCTTGCCGCCGAGGATACCTTCGACCGCGGCATCCTGGCTTTCGAAGACTCGCGCCCTGCCCGTGAATTTCCAGATCGATTCGTCGACGCCGGCAGTCTTCACGATGCAGCCCTTTTCGGCCAGATTGCCATGAAGAACGGCCAGGCCGCCGTCCTGGGAATAGGCGTGCTGTTTGTCGCGGATGCAGCCCTCCTTGCGATCGAGGTCGAGGGAGTCGTAGCGGCGGTCCTGGCTGAACGCCTCTTGCGTGGGGACGCCACCGGGTGAGGCGGAGTAGAAGGTGCGTACGGAGAGATCCTTGCTGGTCGCCAGATCCCACGCGGCGATGGCTTCTCCCATGGTCTTGCTGTGCACGGTGGGCACCTGGCGATGGACCAGTCCAACACGGTCGAGCTCGGCCATGATGCCGAGCACGCCGCCCGCACGGTGCACGTCTTCGACATGGTACTTGGCCGACGACGGCGCGACCTTGCAGAGACAAGGCACCTTGCGTGAGATGCGGTCGATGTCCGCCAGCGTGAAATTGATTTCTCCCTCGCGCGCGCAGGCGAGTAAGTGCAGTACGGTGTTGGTCGACCCGCCCATAGCCACGTCGAGGGACATGGCATTCTGGAATGCCTCGGCGGTCGCAATCGAACGCGGCAAGACCGACGCGTCGTCCTTTTCGTAGTAACGCTTGGCCAGTTCGACGACAAGCCGGCCGGCGCGCAGAAAGAGCGTCTTACGATCGAGATGGGTGGCCACCATGGTGCCATTGCCGGGCAAGGACATCCCCAAGGCTTCGGCGAGGCAGTTCATCGAATTTGCGGTGAACATGCCAGAACACGAACCGCAGGTCGGACACGCAGAGCGTTCGTATTCGGCCACGTCGGCGTCTGAAACCTTGTCGTCGGCGGCCTTGACCATGGCATCGATGAGGTCGACATGGACCTCCTTGCCGCCCTGACTGGACAATTTGACCTTGCCTGCTTCCATGGGGCCGCCGGACACGAACACCGCCGGAATGTTCAGGCGCAAGGCCGCCATGAGCATGCCGGGCGTGATCTTG
>PMLH01000234.1 GCA_003159055.1 Myxococcales bacterium | reverse complement strand
GCGCACGTTGACCTTGATGGGATGCTGGCCGCCCACCCGCTCCAGCGCACCTTCCTGAACCACGCGCAACAAGCGGACCTGCGCTGCCAGCGGCAGCTCGCCGATTTCGTCGAGGAACAGCGTCCCGCCATCGGCGCGTTCGAACCAACCCGCCCTGGACGCGACCGCACCCGTAAAACTGCCGCGTTCGTGGCCGAACAGCTCGGAATCGACCAGGCCGGCCGGGATCGCGCCGCAGTTCACCCGTTGCATTGGGCCGCGGTGTCGGCGCGAACCCTCGTGGATCGCGCGCGCGACGACCTCTTTGCCGGTGCCGGTCTCGCCAAGCAGCAGCACGGGCGCGTCGGTGGTGGCGACCTGCTCGACCCTGGCCATCACGTCGCGGAATCCGGCGTCCGCGCCGACGATGGTACCCATGACCTCCTGACGGTCGAGCTTGGCCAGCAGGGCGCGGTTGTCGGCTTCGAACATCTCGCGCATGCGCCCGAGCTCTTGGATTCTGCGACTGCTGGCCAGGGCGGCTTCGAAGGGTTCCAGCAGCCGGGCCATTTCCGATTCGTGCCGGCGGGTCATCGACCGTTCGGGACCGAGGAGCAAGAGCACGGCGACCGGTGATTCGCCGTTGTCGCTGACCAGCGGCCCGGCGGTGATGTCAGCTTTCAGGGGGCCACCGGCCATGGCGCGCAGAAGCTCGTTGTCGCGGGGACGCCCGCGTACGATTTCCTTGCTTCCGTACCAGGCGAGAACTTGCTCGACCTCTTCCGGCTTGCACTTGTTCTTGCTTGGCGGAAATGCGGTCCAGGTTCCCGTTTGGCTGGTCGCGGTGGTGGTCCAGGTGTGCGCCTTCAGGTCAAGCTGCCGGACCACCACGCCGCCGACGCCCAACTCGGGCGCGAGAATGGACGCTACATCGGCGATGGATTCGTCGAGGCGTGGACGTCGGAACAGCTCTTTCCAAACCCGGACCGTGTACACGGCGCAACTATAACGGGGCCGCTGTGCTATGGAACGGAATATCGATGCCGTTTGGTTCGTCCGACATCGTTTCGGCGCCAAGCGAAGGGGATTGCGGCTAGAATTACCACCGCACCCAAGGCCCGAAGGCAAAACTCATGAAAGCTGTCCGCGTTGTCGCCTGGATTTTCGCCTGGCTGCCGCTTTCGGTTGGATGCGGTCGAATCGGCGAGAGGCCCAATCAGGGCAGGGATGCCGAATCGGGCAGGGATGCGGCGACGTTGGAGTCTTCGGAGCTTCTTCCCGAGGTGCTTGAACTCGCCGGCCGTGATTCGACGTCCGCGCCGATCGACGTCGCGTCGCTCGAAGCGCGAAACGTGACCCTGGACGGGCCCGTGGCCGAGACCACCGCAATGACGGATTCGGCCGAGGAGACGCCGCAAGACACCAGCAGGCCGGTGCCCGACGCGCCGTGGCACGGTGACGATTCGGACGACGGCCCGGCGGGCAGCGACCGTACTGTGCCGATCGACGCTGTGTCCGAGGCCGGCGATTTGACAGTCCCCGAGCTTCTGGGCGCGCCTCTGATTGTTGCCCCGACCAGCGACGGCTTTGTCGTGAACGTGGTGCTGCGTTCGGGCGATCCCTCGGCGCTGCGAGCCCACGTGCGCAGCGTAGGTGGGCTGGTCTGGAGCGAGCTTGGGCAGCCCGCTGCCCCGGCGACCGACCTCTCGGAATGGTCGGTGACCGGGCTCGATGCTGGCCAGCGGTATGAATACGAAATCTTTGCACCAAGCGCACTCGACGCCGGTGCTGGCCAGATCCTCTACGGCGGCACGGCCGTGACCAAGCGTGCGTCTGGCTCGTTGTTCACGTTTGATTTGTTGACCGATTCGCATATCCAGCCCTGCGATTCGATTCCGCCAGGCACGCAGATCTGCGCTGACGACGTCTTGGCTTCCGACGAGACCACCTTGCTTCAGGTTGCAGCCGACATCCGCCAGGACCGGCCGGATTTCATGATTCACCTGGGTGACATGTTGGATTTCCACAGATTTGGCTTCAATGAGCCTCCGCCGGACAGTCGTTGGTCGCGACTTGCCTATCTCAACTACCGCCGCTTGATGGGCGATGCCCTGGGAAACGTCGCGCACTTCCCAACCGTCGGCAACTGGGAGGGCGAAAACGGCTGCAACTCGTCTGACCAGATCCAGCGCTCTTCGAGTCAGCGCTTGCTGTACGTGCCCGCACCGACGCCACAGACCTACCCGGAGGGCGGCAGTCCAACGGAGGATTACTACGCGTTCACCTGGGGCGATGCGCTCTTCGTGGTTCTCAACGTCATGACCTACACGCCCACCTGTCACCTGCTCAGCGAGAATCCAGGGGTGTCGGATGACTGGACGCTTGGGGCAACCCAACGCGCCTGGCTCGAAGCCACGCTCGCGGGGGCCAGCTCCAAGTGGCGTTTCTTGTTCATTCATCACGCGGTGGGCGGCAATGCTGGCGACGACATCGATTCGGCCTACGGTCGCGGGGGCGGTCGCGCCGCCTACGTCGGGGAACAGGCCTTGGTTCACCAACTGATGCTGAAGTACGGCGTCCAGGTCTTCTTCTACGGCCACGATCACGTTTTCACGGACATGGTGGTCGACGGCATCCACTACACGCTGCCCGGGAGCGCTGGCGCGCCCTGGAAGTTCGATGGTTCGATTACCGGCTATTCCCAGTATTGGCCGGACTCTGGACATGGTCGCGTCGCGGTGAGTCCGAGCAGCGTCCAGGTGGATTTTGTGGCTGCTGGCGGCTCGCTGCTGTCGAGCTACACGATTCGCTGATGGCCGGCCCGATTGGGCCCATTACTTCTTGCAAGCCGCCTGGCAACCGTGACAACTTGCTGTGCCGCTCATGCTACGCCGATATGTGACTTCATTGGTTGGCCGGCCGAAAACGGTGATTGCCGCAGTGCTGGCCGTGACGCTGATCCTGGGTTTCTTCATGACCCGCTTGCGTGTGATGCTCGACGTGGATTCGCAGATCCCGCCCGGGCACCCGCTGGTCGTGGTTGGTCAACGCGTGGAGAAGTTGTTCGGTGGAAAATACATCACCGTCATCGGCTTCTATCCCTCGTCCGGCACGGTGTTCACGCCGAAGATTCTCGCCAAGGTCAAGCGCGTGACCCTGGCGGTCGAGGCTCTGCCTGGGGTGAAGAAGGGGACCGTGCTGTCCTTGATGTCGGCGCGGGTGAAGGACATCCACAGCACGGACGAGGCGCTGGAAATTACGCCACTTTCGACCAAGGTTCCCGAAACCGAGGCGGAAATTGCCACGTTCCGGGAGAAGGTTCGCGCCAACGCCTTCCTGACCAGCCTTTTCGTCAGTGACGATGGCCGGGCGACGTCGGTCTTGGTCGACTTCGATGACTTCGAAAAGGCCGGCGGCGCCAAGGATCTGTACGGCAAGCTGGAGGCGATCGTCGGTCCCGAGCGCGAGGCGGATCTGGAAATTCTGCCCGCCGGGGCTGCGACCGCTCTCCACTGGTTGATGGTCTACGTTCGTCGGGTCGCCCTGCTGTTCGTGCTGGCGTTGTCGATGATCGGCTACCTGCACTATCGGGCGTTCCGGACCCTGCAAGGGATGTTCGTTCCGCTGGTCACCGCGATCATGGGCGTCATCTGGGCGCTCGGTCTGATGGGACTCATCGGGGCTCCGATGGATCCGTGGAACATCATGACGCCGATCCTGATCTTGGCCATCGGGGCAGGGCACTCGGTGCAGATCCTCAAGCGCTACTACGAAGAGTATGGCCGCATTCGCACGGCTCGCCCCGACCTCTCGCCCGTCGAGCACAATCGCCAGGCTGTCATCGAGGCCACGGTCAAGGTCGGCGTCGTGATGCTTGCCGCCGGAACCATTGCTTCGTTGAGCTTTGGCTCGCTGGCGGCCTTCGGTCTGCCGTCGATCAGGAACTTCGGCTTGTGCACGGCGTTTGGCATTCTGGCCGCTCTCACCGTCGAGATGACCTTCATTCCGGCCATGCGAGTCTTGCTTAAGCCTCCGTCGCAACGGCAGACCGATCGGGAGAAGCGTCAAGAGTACTTCGACCCTATTCTGGAGAAACTGGCGGCCATCGTTCGCAACGGCCGCGAGCGACCCATCCTGTGGGTTTTCGGCGGGCTCATCGTTGTAGCCGCGGTCGGGGTCACCCGTCTCGACACCAACAACAGCCTGGCCGCGCAGTTTTTCGAGGCCAATGCGCCGGTGCACGGTTTTCGAATGGCGGATTCGCGCCTGGCCGGCACGCGCGTGGTTCAGGTGTTGATCGAGGGTCAAGGCCCCGATGCCATCAAGAGTCCGGAGGTCTTGCGGCGCATCGACCAGCTGGCGACGTTCATTGCTCACCAGCCGGTCCCCATCGGAAAGGTCGTTTCCATCGTCGATTTGCTCAAGCAAATGAACCGCGTGATGGACAACAGCGCCGCCGGCAAGCTGCCTGACACGTCGCAGGCGGTGGCGCAGTACCTCTTGCTGTATTCGATGGGCGGCGACGAAGAGGATCTCAGCCGACTGGTCGACCGCGACTTCCAGAACGCCGTGATCACCATCTACCTCAAGACCGACGCGTCTGGCCCCATCAAGGCGCTGACGGTTGCCACCGCGGCGGAGGCCGATCGCCTGTTTGCCGGCATGCCGATCAAGGCGCGGGTCGGGGGCGGCGTCACCAACCTGGTTGCGCTCAACGAAACCATGGTCAGAGGCAAGACCATCAACCTCATCCAGATCTCGCTTCTGGTCGTGGTGATCACCTCGGTCTTGCTGCGCTCATTGGCCGGCGGCCTCCTGATTCTTCTGCCGCTGGCGACGTCCGCGCTGGTCAACCTTGGGCTGATGGGCTGGACGGGAATTCCGTTGTCGATGGGAACCGCCGCCATTTCGGCCATGGCGGTGGGCATCGGCGCCGACTACGCCGTGTATTTCGTCTTCCGCGTGCGCGAGGAGTTCCAGCGCAGCGGCGATCTGCGCGTGGCGACCGCGGCTGCCCTGACGACCTCGGGCAAGGCCATTGCCTACGTCGCCAGCGCCGTCGCGGGAGGCTACCTGTGCCTCACGCTTTCGTTCTTCAAGGTTCACGTGCTGTTGGGATTTCTCGTGGCCCTGACCATGGTCATGAGCAGCGCCGCCACGGTGGCGTTCCTGCCGGCCGTGATCCTCTGGCTCACGCCGCGCTTCTTGAAACGCGGCAAGGAAGCCAGCAGCGAGACGCGCTGAACGACGGAGAAGTGTCCCTTCGGAGTAGGATTCTTAGTTCCGCGACAAGCGGGCGAGGAGGACACCACCTTCAGGTCGCGCATGCCTCGTCAAGCGGCTGACCACTGGCTCTTGCGCTCAATGGCGGCCGTGCACGTTTGCCGGAGGCTCACGAGAGGGCAGTCCTGGACTGCCACAAGGGCGAGCGCCAAGGGCCAGTCGTGAGATCTGCCGCGACAAAACGAAAGGGGCAGTCGTGGACTGCCCCTTGGGAAGGCCTTGTGAGCTGGACGCTACTGGCTCAGTTGCACGTCTTGAGCACGGTGATGTACCAGGGCGCCGGATTGTGGCAGAGGCCACATTGCAGGCCGACCAACCAGGTTCCGTTGGAGTCAATGCCGGGAAATGCCTTGCCGCTGCTGTCCTGGAAGGCCGAAAATGAGATCTTGGACCCGACATTGATATCCGTGCGATACAGCGCTTTGGCGATGGTCTCGAGATCGAGGAACTTGGGCCCGCTGAGCTCCTCGGGGCTTTCGCTGTAGTTGGCGATGAACGCTGACGTGATCTGGCCAGGGGCGAAATCGGCGCCCAGGGCGTTCTTGGCCATCTTGCTCCAGTCGATCGTGATTCCGGTCTTTCCGGCCGG
>PMLH01000452.1 GCA_003159055.1 Myxococcales bacterium | reverse complement strand
GCGACCGTGGCGGGCGGCAAGTCTGGAAGCGGCGGAACGAATGCTGGCGGCACAACTGGCGCGGGAGGTGCGACCGGCCCAGGCGGAGCGGGTGGCAGCCAGGATGCCGGCAGCCACGACAGCGCTTCGACCGGCGGCAGCGGAACGGATGGCCCTGGCAGCGGCACGGGCGGCAAGTCTGGAAGCGGCGGCAATGGATCGGGCGGAAGCAGCTCCGGTGGAAGTGGTACAGGCGGCTCAACTTTTGGTACCGCATGTCCCGGTGCAACGCAGACCCTCACGGTCGGCAGCGGCCAGCAATACGCCACGGTTCAGGCCGCCGTCAATGCGGTCCCCAGCAGCAATTCGAAACTGGTGCAAATCAGCGTCAAGGCGGGCAAGTACAAAGAGCAGGTCACCATCAACAAGCCGTTCGTCTGTTTGACCGGCGAGAGCGCAACGACCACGACGATCACCAACGCGCTTGGCACCAACATCGTCAACGGCGGCACTGTCCTTCTCACCGGCAACGATTTTTCGGCGGCCAACATCGCATTCGAAAACACGGGCGGCGATGGTTCGGGCCAGGCCGTGGCTCTGATGGCACAAGGACAGCGTCAGCAGTTCCGCGATTGTCGATTCCTCAGCTACCAAGACACGCTGTACACCAATACCGGCACACAGTATTTCCGCGACTGCTTCATCCAGGGCGACACCGACTATATCTTTGGCGACGCAACCGCGGTCTTTGAAAACTGCACCATGAACAATGTCGCAGAAGGCACGGCCGTGACGGCGCCACGAACGCCGCAGAATGCGGCCTACGGCTTCGTCTTCCTCGGCGGATCCTTGACGGCCAATCCGACCACATCGACGGTGCGAAGCAACCACGTCTACCTTGGCCGCCCGTGGGGACCGTACGCGGCGGCCGCGTTTCTCAACGTGGCGATGGGCGCGCATATCGCCGCCGACGGCTGGACCACCATGAGCGACAACACGCTCGCCAACACGCATTTCTCCGAATACAAGAGCACCGGCGCCGGCGCCAATCCGACCAACGCCACACGCTCCCCGCGCCAACTGAGTGATTCCCAGGCCGCGAGCTACACGGTGGTGAAAGTCCTGTCCCCCTGGACCCCGAGCTACAGCCAGTAGCATCGTGAGTCCTGCAAATCCGGTGGCAGCGCTGTTGCAATTACCAGCCCGAACGCCCAGAATCCGGCGCTCGAAGCTATGTGCAGATCAGCGCCTTGTTTTCGGCACGCGCGTTCGGCCTTCGCCGTGGGTGCCGCCATCTGCGCCATGCTGGCCACTTCGCCAGCGAGCGCCAAAAAGCGATCCCAGAGTAGCAGCCAAGCGCCGGCGCCGAACAGTTCGGTTTTCAGGGTGGAGGTCGACAAATCGCACGCCCTCGACGAGCACTGGATGGGAATCAAGATGTCCCGGCCGCCCGGCAAGGTGCGGCTGACCGTCCTTACCGAAGAGGCGCAAATCCTCGCCGATGTCGACCGCGACTTCACGGGCAGATCCCCGGGTGAGTCCTTGATTGTCCGCTGGGAGCAAGGCAACGAACAGCCGATCGGTGCGATTCACCTGCACATGGAGGACCGCGACGAGCACTACATCGAGCAGGAGTATTCTGCTTGGTACGTTCCGATTCCCCACGAGGAGGTCAACTTCCGCACCGACTCGGCGGACATTGATGCCTCCGAGGTGCCCAAGCTGGATGCGGCCTTCGGCAAAGTGCAAGAAGTGCTGTCGAAAGACAAGGCACGCGACCACAAGAATCTCACGCTGTACGTCGCAGGCCATACCGACACGGTCGGGAACGCGAGCTACAACCTCAAGCTTTCGCAAGCGCGGGCGCAGTCCCTGGCGCGCTGGTTTCGGCAGAAAGGCGTGCGCATCCCGATCGCGTTCGAGGGGTTCGGCGAGACCGCTCTGCGAGTTTCAACGCCCGACCAAACCGACGAGCCACGTAATCGACGCGCGGACTACATCTTGGCCGACGATCCGCCGCCCCTGAAAGCGGTCGGATTCAAACCGGCCTGGAAGCACGTCAATTAGCTACTTCTTCGCGATCTTGCTCCAGCCGTCCTTCAGCGCGACGGTGCGGTTGAACACTGGAGCGCCCGGTTTCGAGTCCACCGTGTCGACGCAAAAGTAGCCCAGCCGCTCGAACTGGAAGCGCGCGCCGGGGGCCACCTCGGCCAGCCCGGGCTCGACGGCCGCGTCGGTCAGCGTTTCCAGCGACGCCGGGTTGAGCGTGGTGCGGAAGTCCGCATCACCGCCCGAGGGGTTCTCGACGGTGAAAAGACGGTCGTAGAGCCGGACCGTGGCCTTCACGGCGTGCGCCGCCGAAACCCAGTGCGAGGTGCCCTTCACGCGCCGACCGTCGGGGGCGTCGCCGCCGCGCGAGGCCGGATCCCACGTGCAGTGCAGCTCGGTGACTTCGCCCTTGTCGTTCTTGACCACGCTGGTGCAGCGGATAAGGCATGCGTAGCGCAGGCGAATCTCTGCCCCAGGCGACAAACGGAACCACTTCTTGGGTGGGTTCTCCATGAAGTCGTCCTGCTCGATGTAGACGACCTTGGAAAATGGGATCTTGCGCGTGCCCATGGACGGATCGTCGGGGTGATTGGGCGCTTCGAACCAGTCGACCTGCCCTTCGGGATAGTTTTCGATGACGACCTTGAGCGGCCGCAGCACTGCCAAGGCGCGCGGCGCGCGCTTTTCAAGGTCCTCGCGAATCGCAAATTCCAGCACCCCGACGTCGACGGTGCTGTCGTTCTTCGCGACGCCAATGCGTTCGGCAAAGGTGCGCATGGCCTCGGGCGTGTAGCCCCTCCTGCGCAGGCCGGAAATCGTCGGCATGCGCGGATCGTTCCAGCCGCTGACCAGCTTTTCGTTCACCAGCTGCAAGAGCCGTCGCTTGCTCATCAGGGTGTAGGTCAGGTTCAGGCGCGCGAATTCGATCTGACGCGGCTTGTACGGCAGCGGCAGATTCTCGATGCACCAGTCGTAGAGCGGGCGGTGATCCTCGAATTCCAGGGTACAGATCGAATGCGTGATGCCTTCCAGCGCGTCTGAAATCGGATGCGCGTAGTCGTACATCGGGTAGATGCACCAGGCGTCCCCCGTGCGGTGGTGACTCGCCTTCTTGATGCGGTAAAGCGNNGTCGATCTTGGCGCGCAGCACGCGCGAGGCGTCGGCAAACTCACCGGCGCGCATGCGACGGAACAGGTCGAGGTTCTCGTCAACCGATCGGTTGCGAAACGGGCTGTCCTTGCCCGGCTTGTAGAAGTTGCCGCGGTATTCGCTGATCTGCTCGGCCGACAGGTCACAGACGTAGGCCTTGCCCTCGCGAACCAGATGCTCCGCGCATTGGTAGATCTTCTCGAAGTAGTCGGACGCGTAAAGGGCCTCGCCATTCCACTTGAAGCCGAGCCAGGCCACGTCTTCCGCGATCGAATCGACATACTCGACGTCCTCGGCCGTCGGGTTGGTATCGTCGAAACGCAGGTTGCACTTGCCGCCGTATTTCGCCGCGGTGCCGAAGTTGAGGCAGATCGACTTCGCGTGACCGATGTGCAGGTACCCGTTCGGCTCAGGCGGAAAGCGCGTGTGCACCCGACCCGCATTCTTCCCTTGGGCCAAATCCTCGTTGATGAGCTCTTCGATGAAGTTCGCGGCGGTTCGGTCCGCAGGTGCTTGTTTCTCGTCGGTCATGACATCAACCTATGCGCGAGACGGGCAGTTGCCAAATGAAAAACGGGGCACCGAAGCGCCCCGTTTTCCGTAGCCGAGCTGGTGGTCGACCTAGTTGCTGAAGGCAACGCTGTGCAGGCAGAGCTTGTCCACCGTGATGTCTTTGCCGGCGGTCGACGACACCTGGATGCCGACCTTGTCGATGTTTGGAATCTTGTCGTCGGTGAGAGTAACCGTGGTGGAGTCACCCCAGCACTTCGTGTTGAACGCCGTGAGCGTGACCTTGTCGCCGGACTTGAAGGTAGCGCAGTAGGTCGCCTTGGCGTCATCGCCCTTGATGTGGAGCTCAGCACGCAGGCCCGTCGAGGGCGTACCGTCGACGCTGAAGGTGATGAACTTGTAGGTCTGTCCCATCGTGTTTCCGCCCTTGTCAGCGGGTGGCTCATCGGAATTCACGCCGACCTGTAAGCCCCAGTTGTCGTCGTACTGCTGCTGGGTCAGGGTGCCCGCCGGCAGCGCGGGAATCGAGCCCGAGATGCAGAGGCTGTCGTGGGTGCTCCAATTGGTCGTGGTCGTGCAGGCGTTGTCATTCGTGATCGGATGGCTGTCCGTGTCACAGGTCGGGTCACTGATGCTGTCGAGCTTCCCGAGCGCGACCCAGCTCCAGCCCTTCATCGGCCCTGAGGCGCGTCCGTCAGTGAAGCTGACGGTGTCGCCACCGCCGACGGTGCCACCGGCGCCACCAGTGGAAGCGTTGCTACCACAGCCAGTATTCGTAGAAAGCGCCAACGCGCCACACAGGCCGAGACTCGTCACCGTCAAGCCAACTCGAACTTTGGAAAGAAATCTTGCGTTCATGTCACCCTCTCGTTTGGTCTGTGCCCATTCAACAACAGGCAGGGGCACGTTGGGAACAAATATGTAGCAGGAACCTCCAATTTGCGGGCCGCGAACTGCACAACACCTAATGTCATGCGACTCGACACGCTGTGCTCGAAGCCCCGATGGCGCTTCCGCCCGTACGTCGGAGTATATTTGCTCCGTGACCGTTCCATTTCAGGACCTAGCCGTGGCGATCTCGGCCAAGGTGTCCGACACCGTTGCGGTCTATCTCTTTGGCTCCCAAGCTCGAGGCGATAGCGCGAAAGATGCCGACATCGATCTTGCCGTCCTGGCCAAGGGCAAGCTGGATCCGGTCGCACGTTGGAAACTGCAGGAGGATCTGGCCGCTTTGGCGCACAGAAATGTCGACTTGGTGGACCTACGCCAAGCCTCGACGGTCATGCGCGTGCAGGTTTTGCGGGACGCCGCAGTGCTTGTGGACGCCCAGCCGTCCGAACGCATGGCGTTCGAGATGACGGCGCTCTCCGCCTACGCGCGCCTGAACGAAGAGCGCCGAGGCATCCTCGACGATATCGCCGCGCGAGGATGCGTCTACGGATGAACCATGGATGACGTCGCCGTCAACAAGGCCGCGACCATCGAACGCTGCATTCGCCGCGTGCGTGAGGTCTACGCCAATGACCAGCGAAACCTCGTCGACGACGCGACTCGTCAGGACTCGACCATTCTGAATATTCAGCGCGCCTGCGAATCTGCCATTGACCTGGCGATGCATGCGGTTCGCAGACATCAGCTTGGCATCCCGCAGGACAGCCGCGACGCCTTTGATCTCTTGGCGACTGCCAGCCTGTATCCGGCCGAGGCTGCCGCGAAGCTTCGCCGCATGGTGGGCTTCCGCAACGTGGCCGTGCACGACTACCAGGCCCTGAACCTGGACATCGTTCAGGAGATCATTCGTTCGCACCTCGCCGACTTGGCGGCCTTCGCGCGCTGGGCGATCGAGCAGAAGCGGTAGGCCGACGGACAGCGGCTACGGACGATTCAGGAAACCCTGCTCGTACGCCTCGACGTCGCCCACCTCGCCGAGGTCGATGGCCAACACGGCCATGGTGCGCGGGTTGACCATGATGTTGAGGGGAACCGAGGAAACGTTGAAGGACTGGCCGAGCTTCGCAGCCTGGCCGTCAATGAGAACCGGGAAGCTCACGTCATGATCCTGCGCCCACTTTTGGATCTCGGGCCAAGTCGGCGATGCACCGCTGTAGCCTTGGATTGCAATCTGGAGCACTGCCACGTGGTGGTCGGCCTGCCAAGCGGCGATCTGGGCGATGTTGGTGGTTTCGTTGTTGCAGTGCGGGCACCATAGACAGATGGCCATGACGTGCAGCAGGTCATAGCGCAGCCCATCCGGGTCGAAGTCCTCCCAGGTTGATACCGTGTCTTCGGTGTCCAGCGTCGCAACCGAACGAAGCCCCTGCAAGGTCAAGTTGGGAAAAACCTGGCCAGCATCGGGAATGGCAACGTGCGTGCCGTCGCCACCGCTGCTCGAGCAGCCGGCAACGAGAGCAGCGACAAACAGAAGAACCGTCGCGGTTCGCATGTCCGCAGGTTAGAGCAAGATCGGTCGGGGCCTCACCATCATTCTTAATGGCCGACCTGCGGATTGTGCACCTGGCGGGGAATACGGCGACACAAGATGGGGTTGTAACGGCGCAGAGATTGTCGTTACCTACGCCCCCACAGGAGCCCTGAACATGGATGTTCGCGTTATCAACGAAATGGTCCAGCAGCAGTCAGCCTTCGTCGACAACCTTTCCGCGGAGGTGGGCAAGGTCATCGTCGGCCAGAAGGCCATGATCGACCGCATCCTCATCGGTCTGCTGACCGGCGGCCACGTGCTGCTCGAGGGCGTGCCCGGCCTGGCCAAAACCCTGACCGTGAAGACCCTGGCCGATGCGCTGTCCATGCGCTTTTCGCGCGTGCAGTTCACCCCGGACCTTCTGCCCGCCGACATCGTCGGCACCGTCATCTACAACCAGAGCCGCAGCGAATTCATCGCCAAGAAGGGGCCGATCTTCGCGAACCTGGTGTTGGCCGACGAAATCAACCGCNNGGCCACGCAGAACCCGATCGAACAAGAAGGCACCTACGCCCTGCCGGAAGCGCAGCTCGACCGCTTCATGCTGATGGTGAAGGTCGGCTACCCGACCAAGGAAGATGAACGCACCATCATGGATCGCATGACCACGGGCCTAGCCGTCAAAGCGGGTCCCGTGGCGACGCCCGAGCAAATCGCACAAGCCCGCTCGGTGGTGAACCAAGTCTACATCGACGAGAAGATCCGTGACTACATCATCAACCTGGTGCAGGCCACCCGCGATCCGAAGTCGTACGGCATGGCCGACATGGCCGACTTCATCGAGTACGGCGCCAGCCCGCGCGCTTCCATCTACCTGAACCTCGCCGCCCGCGCCCACGCCTTCTTGCGCCGGCGCGGCTACGTCACGCCCGAGGACATCAAGGCCATCGGCGCCGACGTGCTTCGCCATCGCGTGATCCTGACCTACGAAGCCGAGGCCGAGGAGATCACGTCGGAGCAGGTGGTGCGCAAGCTCTTCGACCACGTCGAAGTGCCGTAACCGCCTCGTACCCAAGGCGCGAGCCCTGCCATGCTCACACGCGAGCTTCTACGCAAAATTCGTAAGATCGAGATCGTCACCGAGCGCCTGGTGCGCGACCGGATGGCGGGGCAATACCATTCTGTCTTCAAGGGCTCGGGCATCGCGTTTTCGGAAGTCCGGCAGTACATGCCCGGCGACGACATTCGACTGATCGACTGGAACGTGTCGGCGCGCATGAACGACGCCTACATCAAGTTGTTCGTCGAAGAGCGCGAGATGACCGTGCTCTTGCTGGTGGACATGTCGGCNNGCTGCGCGTGATCAGCGAGATTCTGTCGTTCACGCCGGAATCGCCGCGCACCAACTTGGCGGTGGGGCTTGATTTCCTGGGCCACGTCGCACACCACCGATCGGTGGCCTTTCTGGTGTCGGATTTTCTTTCCCCGCAGCAGGGCTACGAGAGCGCCCTGCGCATCGCTTCGCGCAGACACGACGTGGTTCCGGTCGTGGTTTCGGATCCCCTGGAGACCGAGATTCCGAAAGTCGGGCTCATCGATCTGTACGATCCGGAAACTGGCGAGCTGGTGGTGTTCGATTCGTCCGGCCCCGAAGCGCGTGCCTTCACGGCGGCGGCGCGGCAGCAGCAGGCCAGCCGCAATGCGCTTTTCCGCCGACTGTCGCTCGACGCGATTGCAGTCTCCACCGACCGGCCCTACTTGCGCGCGCTGACCACTTTCTTCGAAGCGCGGGCGCGGAGGTTGCGCCATTGAGCCCGACGCTGCTCCTCGCACTCTTGGCCGCCGCGCCGCTTGACGCCGGGACGATTCCGGCGCCGCAGGTCGCCGCCGATGCGCCGACCGTCACTGCGCGCACGGACAAGGCCGAAGCCCACGTCGGCGACGCGATTCCCTTCACCATCACGTCGATTGGTCCGCGCGCCATGCCGGTGGTGTTGCCGGCCAACCTCGACCTCGGCCCATTCGCCGAGCTGTCGCGCACCCTCGAGGAGAAGGACCTCGGCGACGGGAAAATGAGCCGCGCGTTCAACCTGAAGATCGCCGCCTACGAGCCCGGGAATGTTGAGATTCCGTCGGTCGAGCTGACCTACTTCGGCCAGGACGGCACGGTCAAGAGCGTGCGCACCCAGGCCCTCCCCTTCACCATCACCAGCCTGATTGCCAACGAGCCCGAGCCCAAGCTGAAAGACAACGCCGCTTCGTTGCCCGTGATTCAGCGCGACTACCTCTACGTGTACATCGCCGGTGGCTTGGCCGCGGCCGGTCTCGGCGCGGTGATCGCGCTGCTGGTCCGTCGGCGGCTCCGCAACCGCAAGCCGGCGGCGCCCGCGATCCCGCCGCGACCGGCCCATGAAGTCGCGATGGAAAAGCTCGACCGCCTGGGCGCGCTGTTGGCCGAGGGAGGCGATCTGCGCCCCTTCACGTTCCAGCTTTCCGAGGCGATTCGCGAATACCTCGGCGGTCGCTTCGGTTTCGACTCGCTGGAAATGACCACCGAAGAATTGGTCGCAACCATGCGCCGGGTACCGCTCGAAACCTCGCGCGGCGTGGTCGGCAGCGAAATCGAAGGCTGGCTGTCCGCATGCGACCTGGTGAAGTTCGCCAAGATTGCGCCGTCACCCGAGCAAGCACGCGGGGCGCTGGAAACCGCCATCCGCATGGTGGCAGCCACGCGCCCGCGGCCCGAGCTGCCGCCGCCACCGCCCGCCGGTCCGGAGGTCGCCCGTGCCTAACCCGACCACGATGCCGAGCTTCCGCGGCCGGATCCCCTACCGCCTGCTGGCGATCCTGTTCGTCCCGGCGGCACTGGTCTACCTGGCGATGTTCCGCAACCTCATCACCTTCCGCTTCGCACATCCGTGGCTGCTCGCCGCAATTCCGGTCGCGCTCGCGCTGGTCATCTGGTTTGGCATCAAGCGCCTGCGCCCGGCCTTCCTGGTCCATTCGCGCGCCAGCGAGCTCGGCGCCCAGCGCAAGGGCCCGATGGCGCGACTGCGTGACTTGCCCGTGGCGCTGCGCCTGTTTTCGGTCGCCCTGCTCGGACTCGCGCTGGCACGCCCGCAGACCTCGACCCGCGACGACAACCTTGAGCTCGAAGGCATCGACATCGTCATCACCCTCGACATGTCGGGGTCGATGGAAGAGCGCGACCTGACCCCGAACCGCCTGGAGGCGGCGAAGGCCGTGATCCAAGACTTCGTGCGCCGCCGGCGTAGCGACCGCATTGGCCTCGTCATCTTTGGCCGCGAAGCCTACACGTACACGCCGCTCACCCTCGACCACGGAACCCTGCTGCGCATGGTGGCCGACCTGCGTTCGGGCATCGTCGACGGACGCGGCACCGCCATCGGCAACGGGCTCGGCGTAGCGCTGGCGCGTCTACGCAAATCCGACGCACGCTCGAAGGTCATCATTCTGCTCACCGACGGCGACAACAACGCCGGCAATATCTCGCCCACCCAGGCCGCCACCTTCGCGCAGAAGATGGGCGTGAAGATCTACACCATCCTTGCCGGCGCTGGCGACAGCCCGGCCGAGGACGACGACAGCGGGCAAGGCCGCTCGCGCTACCCGGTCAATCCCAAGCTACTCGAAGAAATCGCCTCGATGACCGGCGGCTCGCCCTACCTGGCGACCGACACCGGCGCGCTGGTGAAGAGGTTCCAGGCCATTCTCGAAGACCTGGAAAAGTCGCGCATCAAAGACCGGGGCGTGCTGTGGGCCGAGCTCTACCCCAGCTTCCTTTGGCCCGCGTTCGCGGCCCTGCTGCTGGAAATGATCCTTCGCTTGGGGCGGCTCCGGAGATTGCCATGAGGCTCGCGCATCCCCATCTGCTGTGGTTGCTTCTGCTGGTGCCGGCGGCCGTGCTCGCCTACGCCATCGCCTTCGTCGCCCGCCGGCGCTCGCTCGCGCGCCTGGGACAACCCGCGCTCATCGGACGCATGTCGGCCGCGACCTCGGTGCCACGCAAGGTGGCCAGGGCAGCTCTTCTGTGCATGGTCGTCGGCCTGCTGGGTTTTGCTTTGGCCCGACCGCAAGCCGGCGGACGTGCCCGCCTGGAAAAGCAGCGCGGGCTCGATCTGGTGGTGGCGCTCGACTTTTCCAAGTCGATGCTGGCCAAGGACATCTACCCGTCGCGCCTGGAGCGCGCCAAGCGCGAGCTGGAACAGTTGATGGACAAGCTGTCCGGCGATCGCGTGGGATTGGTCGCGTTCGCGGGCGAAACCCTGACCTATCCGCCGACCACGGACTACGATGCGGTCAAGCTCTTCTGGCGCGACCTTTCCCCGTCGGACATGCCGGTCGGCGGCACCGCCATCGGGCGTGCCTTGACCAGTGCCATCGAAATGCTGTCGCGGTTGCGCGCCCAGGGCGGCGAAACCCGCGACCAGGTCATCTTGCTCCTCACCGACGGCGAGGAGACGGAAAGCAAGCCTCTGGAAGCGGCCGACGAAGCGGCGAAGCTGGCCATCAAGATCTTTGCGGTCGGCATCGGATCGCGCTCGGGCGAATTGGTTCCTGAGCTCGGCGAAAACGAGCAGGCTGCTGGCTACATCAAAGACAAAGATGGCAAGTACGTGACCTCGCGCCTCGACGAAGACCTGCTGGCGCAGATCGCGGGCAAGACCGGGGGCGGCTACCTGCGCGCCGATGCCCAGCACTTCGGCGTCGAGGCGATTGAAGGGGCGCTCGCGCGATTGAAGCGGACCGAGAACGAAACCCGTCTGGTCAAGCAATACGACGAGATCTACGAATACCTGCTGTCGCCCGCCCTGCTGCTCTTGCTCTTCGAGGCCTGCATGGGCGATCGCCGCCGCAAGGCGAAGGGGGTGGGCACTCCGGCGGCCCTGGCGATGGCGGCGCTGCTGCCCTTCCTCGGCGCATGGAACCCCATCGAGCGCAACAACCGCGCCACCGATAACGGCAACGCCAGCATGAAGGGCGGCAAGCCCGAGGAGGCGCTTGCCCAGTACGACAAGGCCGTCGCCGACCTGCCGAACGATCCCGGCGCCCACTTCAACCGCGGCAACGCCCTGTTCGCCCTGTCGCGCTTCGAGGAAGCCAGCCAAGAATTCCTGCGCGCCACGCAAGCGCCTGCGCCTGGGCTCAAATCCGCGGCCTTCTTCAACCTCGGCAACACGTATTTCAAGAACAACAAGTACGAGGACGCGATTGCGGCCTACCGCCATGCCCTCGCCCTCGACCCTGCCAACGCCGGCGCGAAATGGAACCTCGAGCTTGCCCTGCAAAAGAAGAAGGAGGAGGACAAGAAAAAGGAGGACCAGAACAAGGACCAGGACAAGAACAAGGACGACCAGAAGCAGGACAAGGACAAGCAGGATCAGGAAAAAAAGCCGGAACCGCAGCAAGAGCAAAAGCCGGGACAGAAAAAGGACGAGCCCCCTGCCCAGCAGCAGCCGCAGAATCCCGAGGGAAAGGATGACAAATCGCCCGAGATGCGCGAGATCGATGCGGTGCTGAACAACCTTGAGCAGAGCCCCAAGGAACTGGAGAAGATGCGTGCGCGGCTGCGTGCTGTCAGACGTGCACCTCCGACCAAAGACTGGTAAACGCGAGCCACAACCCATGCGCGTGATTTCCAAAGCTCTGGCGTTTGCCGCACTCCTCGTGGCAGGGGCGGCCTACGCGCAGCCGCCGTCGTTCACTGCGCGCCTCGGCCGCAACCCCGTCGGGCTGGGCGAAGCATTTTCGTTTGAAATCGCGCTCTCCGTCGACAATGTGAGCATCGAAGACTACCGGCGGCCCGACTTCCGCGGCTTCCGCGTGCTGGCCGAGCAACCGAGCCAGTCGACCCAGATTCAGATGGGCGGCGGTGGCAGTTTCATGCGCAAGAACTACAGCTGGCACTACCAGCTGGTGGCGCTGCAAAAAGGCAAGCTGACCATCGGCCCGGCCAGCGTACGGGTCGACAGCCGCCCCCTGACCACCGACAAGGTCACGGTCAATGTCGTCGATCCCGGTCAGGCCCCAGCCCCGTCCCAACCGCGTGCGCGCATGCCAGGTGGGATTCCCGGTTTCCCAGGTTCCAACTTCTTCTTCCCAGACCTGGAACCCGAGGAAGAGCCCGCCCCAGCGCCGCCGCCGCCCGCAGCGGCAGGACCAGGCATTGCTGCGGGCAAGCGCAACTTCCTGCGCGTCGTCCCCAGCAAGACCAAAGCCTTCACTGGCGAACAGATCACGGTCGAGTGGTTTCTCTATTTGGTCGAGCGGCAGTCCAACTACGCCCCGACCAAGGAACCGCGCACCGACGGATTCTGGGTGGAGGATCTGGAAGTCCCGAACCAGGGCGGCCACCTTGCCCTGTCCGAGCAAGTCATCGACGGGCGCGCGTATCTGGTCGGTCCGCTCATGCGCAAAGCCCTGTTCGGGCTTCGGCCGGGCAAGGTCACCATCACGCCGCTCGAGGCGGACATCTCACGCGCAGACTTCTTCCGGGTTCACAGCGAGCACCTCAAGGCCGAGCCCACCACGATCGAAATTCTTCCGCTGCCCGCAGGCGCACCGGCCGGCTTCGATGCGTCCGCGGTTGGCCGCTTCACGCTGGCCGCGGAGGTCGACCGAGATCACGTGCAAGTTGGCGACGCGGTGACGCTCAAGCTGCGGCTGGAAGGCGAAGGCAACCTGCACAAGATCCCGCTGCCGGCCTCGCCGCACCTCGCGGGCTGGAAGGTCTACGAACCCAAGATCGGCGTGCAACTCACACGCGGCGACAACGTAGGCGGCAGCAAGACCGCCGAATACCTGCTCTTGCCCGAGCGTCCGGGCGAGACCACGGTTCCGCCCTTCAGTTTCTCGTACTTCAATCCGAAGACGGGCGCGTACGCGACCGAGAAAACGTCGCCCATTCACCTGACCGTCACCGGCGAGGCGCGCGCGCCGAGCCCGAGCGCGCCGGTCGCGACCACCACGCCGTCGGCGTCGGGCGGCGAGAACCTGCTTGCTATCGAGGTGCGACCGATTCGCAATCGCCCGGCGCTGCGCCGCGATCTTGGCTCGGCCCTGTATCATTCGCCGCTCATGTTGGCGGTGGTGCTGGTGCCGCCGGGACTTCTGGCCTTTGTCAGCCTGCTCGGTGTCGCGCGCGCGCGCATGAGCCAGGAAACCGAGGGCAAGCGCCGACGGAAGCTGCGGCACTCGGCCAACAAACGCCTGCGCACGGCCGCCGGCTATTTGCATGCAGGCAAGCTCGCTCCGTCGCTGGGCGAGATCGAGCGCGTGCTACGCGAATTTTTGACCGGCAAGATTGGCCGCACCGTCGCCGGCATGTCGCACGACGAATTGCGCGTGGCGCTCGGCTCGCTCGGGGCAACACCGGCCCTGGTTGACGGCACCATCGCGGCCCTCGACATCAGCGATCGCGCCCGTTTCGCCCCCGGCAGCATCACCGCCGAGGAGGCCAGCACCGCCATCGACCGCGCGGGCGAGATCATCGAGGACTTCGAGAAGCTGAAGTCGGCCGGTGGAGGTGCCGCATGATCTTGCGCCGAACCGCCGGGGTTCTGGTCGCGCTGGCCTGTCTCGGCATCGCGCCCTTCGCGCGCGCGGACCTTCTCGACCATGCGTGGAAGCTCGGCAACGAAGCCAACCTGCGCGGCGACTACGCGGGCGCCGCAGCTGCGTACGAGCAACTCGACCGGCAACACGTGGTCTCGGCCGACCTGTACTACAACCTCGGCGTCACGTATTTCCGCCAGGGGAAGCTGGGCAGGGCGATCTGGTCCTTCGAACGCGGGCTGGTGGTTTCGCCCGACGACGACGACGCGCGCTTCAACCTGGCGCAGACGCGCAAGCTGGTCGACCAGCGCGCGCACGACAAGCTGGAGGGCGCGGAACGCGAGCCTCTCTGGAGCCGCATCGTGACCTACGTCGGCCCGTCGACCCAGGTGACCGTGTTCTGTGTTCTTTACCTCGGCTGCTTCGCACTGCTCTTCGTTCGCCGCCGCACCGCCGAGGACTCGCGTGTCGCGATCACGGCTGGGGCCGCCATCCTGGGTGCCGGCGCGCTGCTCGCGGGCCTGCTGATCGTCGGCCGCATGAACCTCGACCGCATCCCGTTCGCGGTGGTCCTGCCCGACACCGTCGCTGTGAAGGAAGGTGCCGACAACAACTTCCGCACCAGCTTCCAGGTGCACGGCGGCTTGCGTGTGCGCATCCTCGATCGCGAGCAGGATTGGGCGCGCGTGCGACTGGCCAATGGCCTGGAGGGCTTCGTCCACGCCGAAGACGTAGGGCCGCTGTGACGTTTTCACGCCGCTTGGCGTGGATGACCGAAGAAAACGCCATGGCCCACGCCGAGGCCGAAAGGCGGACGGCAGGGCTGCCGATTCTTGATCTCACGCTGTCCAACCCGACCGCAGCCGAGCTGCCCTACCCCGCCGACGCGCTCGCGCAGGCGTTCGCCAATCCGGCCGTCGCGAGCTACCAGCCTTCGCCTCGAGGGCTCTTGCAGGCGAGAGAGCTGGTCGCAAGCGACTACGCTCGCCGAGGCGCCGCGGTACCGGCCGAGGACATCGTGCTCACCGCAAGCTCAAGCGAGTCGTACGCATTGCTCTTCAAGTTGCTTGGCAATCCTGGCCAGACGGTCCTGGTGCCCGAGCCGAGCTATCCACTGTTCGACTATCTGACCGCGCTGGAAGGATTGCTTCCGCGCCCGTATCGGTTGGCGTTCGACGGCCGGTGGCATGTGGACTTCGCCAGCCTGGATTGCGCCGATGCCGCTGCCATCGTGGTCGTGAGCCCGAACAACCCGACCGGCTCGTACCTCGGCGCGGAAGATTGCGACCGCCTGGCCGAGCTCGCGGCGGCGCACGGCCTGGCCATCATCGCCGACGAGGTGTTTGCGGATTTTCCGATTGCGCCCGCGCCCGATGCTGTCACCGCCATCGCAAAACGCGCGCTGCCGACGCTGACGTTTTCCCTCGGCGGTCTTTCCAAGTCGAGCGGCCTGCCGCAAATGAAGCTGGGCTGGATCGCGGCCACGGGTCCGCAGCCCGTCGTCGACCAAGCCCTGCACAACCTCGACCTGGTCGCGGACAGCTACCTTTCCGTGGGAACCCCGGTGCAAGTGGCATTGCCCAAGCTGCTCGACATCGGCGGCCACCTGCGCGCCGACATCCACGCGCGAGTCCTGCGCAACCGCAATGCCCTGGCCGCGCGAATCGGCCGCCATTCGCCCTGCACGCTGCTGCCCGCCGAAGCCGGCTGGTCGGCGGTCGTCCGAGTTCCGGAAGTCATGACCGACGAGGCCTGGGCACTGCACTTGCTGCGCGACCACGGCATCCTGGTGCAGCCAGGATATTTCTTCGACCTGCAGCTGGGCGCCACGCTGGTGGTGAGCCTGCTGCCGCCACCGGCAGTTTTCGACAGCGGCGTCGACTCCATGCTGGCCGCGACGGAGAAGATCTGAGGCACCGCCGCGCCCCGTGCGTTGCCTATTTCTCTTCCGCAAGCTGCGGGCCGGCGCCGATCTTGAATTTGCCTCGGAAGTAGCGCTTGCGGATCAAGCCGACTTCGGCGGCCCAAGCTTCGATGCCACGGTTCTTGATTGCGGTCAGGTTGTACACCTTGAGGTTGTGCGGGAAGCGCTCGGCGCCTTCGGCGAGCGGCTGCAAGCGCCGGCACGGGAAGTCCTGGCACTCATAGCAGAACTCGACCTTGTGTTCCTTCGCGCAGCCGACGGTTTCGCACTTGCCCTCGATGGTGGTGCAGCCGCTCACGCGACAACCCTGGCATCGCAACTTTTCAATGGTCATGCCACGCGCTTCGAAAGTGGCCCTCCTCTCAGGCGGCATCTTGGCGAAGAACCCGTCGATGTTGGTGTGAAAGAACTCGCAGTTGAAGCAGTCGATGCCGCAGATGGCGGTCAATGCTGTTAGCTCTTGGGCGTTCATGACTTCCTTTGCCGATGGTAAGCTGAGTCTACAGCGACCGGCCGATCTGGCGAAAAATGAACAACATCTGGCCTCAGGGCGTCGTCCGCAGGACAAAGTGACAGGCACAATGCGGGGGACTGGCGGACCGACGGCGCCCCTACCGGCGGCACAGCGAATGCAGAGGGTGGGCACGAGAGACCGACATCATGCAACGTAGTTCGTTCCAATCGCGATGCCAGCTGCCGATGAGCTGCGTGCGGCTATTGCTCGTGGTCGACGCTCTGGCGAGCGCCGGGTGTGCGACAACGACCCTGGGCCCCATCGATACGCCTGTCACCAACGCCTGGCTGACCGAACATGATCACGACAACGCAGTGGTCGCGTTCAGGGACAGACCCTGGGACGCCAGCCTTCGGGGGCAGCTCACGCGCGAGCCTTTGGCGTTCCCGCCCACCGAGCTTCCCTTTACGCAGATGCGACTTGCGGCCAGTAGCGATGAACGCGCGATCCCCCTCGCCCTCGTTCGCGAGGTCAAGGTGGTCAAGCGCGGACGGGGAGCGCTTGAAGGGGCGCTGCTTGGCGCCGGCGCCGGCGCGCTCTCGGGTGCCACATTCGTGCTACTCTCATCGAACTTCGGGCGGAGTGGTTGCAATGAAGACCAGGGCTGCTCGACCAGCCAAGAGGCGCGATGGGTGACCGGTGGAAGCCTACTGTCTGCTGCCGTCGGCTCTGCAGTGGGAGCCCTGGTAGGCGCCATCATCGGCCACCGGGACATCCTGACGCTCCCCTGACCAGCTGGATGGAATCCGCTACGCGCTACGGCCCAAGGCCGACGAATTGGCCCGACATCGTCGCGAGCTTCAGGCGGGCGTTGAAGATGGAATAGCCGACGTCTTCGTTCCAAGCCACCGTCGAATACGCATCCGCGGTGAAGCGGAACAGGAAGCCACTGGCACTACCCGATTCACTGGTTTGGAAGGCGATGCTGTCCACACGCGCGCCAGAAGCCTGGGGCGTTCCGTCGGCAAAATACACGGCCACGTCGTTCACCAAGACTTGGTAGCCGAGAGCGTCGGTCAGAATCGGGTTGTCCGAATAGTACGCGCTGAACGGGGCATAGTATTCGCTGGCAGTCGGGTGCGCGCCCACGCCGTGGGGATGGCTTGGGTCGGGCAGCGCGTACGTGTCGCCGACGGCGAGGACGCTCATGGTGTAACTGTCGCCCAGGAAAGGCGGCCCCAGTTGCTCGTGGTTTTGCGCCGAGCCGTCCCGCCCCATGATGGTGACGAACGCCTTGCCCGGCACGCCCACCACCTCGGCCTTCTTCTGCACGAGATCCACATAGAATCCCGAGAATTCGCTCACGCCCCAGACATTGTGCTTGTCGGTCGCCGCCATCGCGCGAATCGAACGGGCAAAGCGCCCGCGCTGGGTGAAGTGCTGGTCGACGAGAACACTGTACGACTGAGGCAGATACCCAAGCCCGCGTGCGACGCACAACTGGTCGTCGGATTCGCAGGTCGGGTCGAGCGGCATGGTCAAGGCGCCCCAAGAAGTGCCACTGGCGATCATCGGATCGCTCATGATCGCCGCCCCGGCGCTGTATCCAGCGATGATCAAGTTATTGGCCGCCAGCTTGGCCTTGACGGCCGCTTGGAAGGGCGAGTCCTTGCCTCTTGAATCGAGGAGAAGGGCAACCAACCTGGTCTGGACCCCGCCGTCGAACCAGATGACGTTGGCAGCGGCGACCTTCGCCACTTCGCTCGGCGAATAAGCGCCCCTGCTCCAGGTGCTTTCGTCCACATCGGGCGTGGATGGGTCATCCTCGCTGGCGATGTGGGCCAGCGCAATGTGGTCGGCAGGCACCCCGCGCGTGGGCATGATTTGCTGGAAGTAGCCGTACAGCCAAGCCGGGCCGGCGCTGGCACCCGCCACGACCAGCACGCGCATCTGCCTCGGCCCGCCGACGTCGGCGGCAATTCGGTCGATGAAGATTGCGTCGTCGGTCACATTGCCCACCACCTCATCGGTCATGTTGCCGATGATCATCAGCTTCTTGCCCACGCCGCCCCCGCCGGCAGCACTGGCCGTGCCGTCCGCTGCCTCCGGCTTGGCCGGCGCAGCCGCCCTCATTGAGGCCCTGGTTTGGATTGAGGCTGTGGGCTGCAGTGGCGTATCGCCGTTCGAACAAGCGACAATACTTCCAGTGAGCAGGACGAGCAGAGTACTTGAGCGTGTTCGCATCGTGACTTCCCCTCCGACTGAATTGACGAGGGCGGCATCTTACTCCTTGGCCGTCCTGTGACCAAGCGATCGCGAACGGGGGTAGTGGGTCAGTTTGACATGGCAACGGGGATGCACGGATCTGAGGCTGGCACAAGGCAGATCTCATGGCTTCGCCAGGCTGAACGGATGACGCGTAGCCGCGGCATGGCATCAGGCGGTAGTGTCACGGGATGCCACCAGAAGAAACCAAGGCAGAAGATCAGAAGGTTGACGGAAAAGTCGGAGCAATTCTCTTTGGAATTGCACATGGTCTATCTGGCATCAGTTCTTCCTGGGGGAAAGCTCCTGGCGCCGTGAAATTCTTAGTATCATTTGTTGTGGTCTGCGTGCTTGGAGTTCCGTCTTTTGCATTGATATGGAAGACGGTTCATTCAGAAAGCAAGGAGCCGACGACGTCATCTTCTTTTGTGATGTCTGGTGGTCCTGGTTCGCTTGTCGTCCAGCCAGGAGCAGCCGCTTCGTTCAGCCAAAGCGGAGGGATCACAGCTGGACAGGTCATGCTTGGACAACCGTCAAGACACATCGACGACCATCTTCGAGACGAGATTAAGCTGAAGATTCCAATAGATCGGAAGGTTTCCATAGAGGTTATTCAGGGAGATCAGGAGGCATTCCAATACGCCACCGAAGTTCACGATTTCCTGGAAAGACAGAGATATGACGTGATGAAGATAAGTACTGTCTCATGCGACAAACCGCAGTTTGGCCAGGGCTTGGTGATAGGAACCAATCCCATCGTGCTTCGCATTGGCTCTCGTCAATCGCCTACTTCAATAGATCCACAATCTCTCCAATCTCCCAAATGTGATCCGTGATTTCCGCTGCCATCGCTGGCGTCACTCGCAGCGTCTGGTGAATGCGCGCGAAGTTGTAGTACATGAAGTGGAGGGCGACGGCCGCAGCGTGGTTCTCGACCTTTTTCGAGAAGGCGTTTGTCAGGCGGGTGAACCGTCGCATGGACATCCGCATGGTGAGG
>PMLH01000547.1 GCA_003159055.1 Myxococcales bacterium | reverse complement strand
CCTCGAAGCGGTGCCGGGCCGGAAAGCCCTGGCCTTGCGGCTGGCGATGGGACTTGCGCTCGGGCTCGTGTTGGCCGCCTTGGTGCTCGGCGTGGTCGAGCTTCGGCGCCTTTTCGCAGGCGTGTCGGAGCGAAACGCGATTGCCTTGCTGGGGCTGCTTCTGTTGGCAGTGGGGCAAGGTTGCGCGCACGACGAGCGTTTCACGTGGGTGGAGGACATCCCGCTTCAGGCCTCTGCCGGCCAAGCCGTGATCCATCCGCGCGACACGGTCCTGGTCGAGGTGGNNGCCGGACAGACGACCAGCCAGGTTGCGATGACCGTGCAGAACGCGCTCAAGGCTGTGGTGGTCTCCCCATCGGTTTCGGTCTGGATAACCAAGGTGCGCCCAATTCGCGTCAGCGTGGTGGGCGAGGTGAAGACGCCTGGCACGTACGAGCTTGGTCGCGATCGAACCCTGCTGGCATTGCTGGCGCAGGCGGGTTGGCTCACTGAATTCGCGCACGCTGACCGGGTGTTCGTCGTGCGACAAGGCGCGATCGATCGCATCCGCTTCCGGGTGCGGCACATCACCGCCGCTGAACCCCATGCAGCGCAGTTTCAACTTTCGGACGCAGACGTGGTCGTCGTGGAGTAGCTCGCGATGCTGAGCGGCGGGGCTATTGTTCTCTCCGCCGTGCTTCTCATCCAAGCGCAGGTCGGGTTTGAAATCGGTGGTCGATTCGAGACCAGGGTAGGGCAGGCACCGACGGGGTTTGCCCAAAATGCCGACGGTGTCACGGTTCCCGCCGAACAAGGCCAGGTCCTGCTGGCGGCCACGCCGGCATTGACCCTGCGCTACTTGTCCGATGTCGACGACCTACGCGCGACCTCGCTGACCAGGACGCTATGGCGTCCACAGCCTTTGCCGCACGCGCGACCGCTGTTTCTCGAAACCCTGGAGCTGAGCGAGATCGGCAGACCCACCAGGCGAACCCTCTGGCGTTTCAATCTGCGCGGGTCGTACGGCGAGGAAGACTACACCTCTCTGTCGCAACAGTTCGTCAGTCAACCCACCCTACCGGCAGCCCTGACGGTTTTGCTCGTCGATGCCAACGGCGAAGCCTCGTGGCGAGCCACCCGGCGCACCGATTTGACGATGCAGCTCTTGGGCATCTACCGCCGCACAATTGACACGCAGTCTGCGCTGAACCCGTCAGCTGGAACTGTGGTGTCCGGACCGGTCTTTCCGACCCAGACCACGATCAGCGTTGCACCTGGCGTGCGCCATCTGCTTTCGCGGCGAACCACGATCGAGGCTTCGCTGCCCGTGATGGACTCGAATGTTGAGGGGGTGTCACAACCGAGCTCAGAGATAGGTCGACTCAATGTTCTCTCCATTCAGCCGCAAGTGGGTGTTCGAGAACGATTGAGCCCAAGTCATCAGCTGCACGTGGCCGCCGGGCTCGCCTACGCGGTTGCGCTTCGCCGTTCCGAACAGAGCCAGTCGTGGCCGCCTATTCTTCCGCTCGTGCAAGTCGACCTGACGTCCTATCTGCGACGGACGCGCGACATGCAATGGCGGTCCACCCTCGGCGCGGCCACCGCCGCGTTCACAGATCCGGTGCTCGGCGTCGAGGTTTTGCGTGGAATGGCGCAGGCGCGGCTTGACGCGGACCTTGGGATCCACTGGGGTGTGGGGGCTTTGGTGGTCTTTGCGACCGATATCACCGGCCCGTTGCAACCCGTCGGCACGGCTGGACAGCCCACACTGGCGCCGGACGAGACCGTGCTGACGGCCGAGATTCCTTTTCACTATCGCTGGCCGAACCAATTTCTAGTCGAGCTGGGAGGACGGTTCGCGGAGCGCGCCCCCCATTTGCGGTCCCCGAATTTCGCCTGGCGTTCGAACGAGCGCGAACTGTGGCTGTTCTTGTCCCTGTCGACCCTCCCACAGGCGGTCAGGCGCTCCGCGGCCGCTGTCACCGATGCTTCGAGGGTGAATGCCTCGCCTCAAGTCAAATCGCCCCCAGACAATCCGCTTCCGCCGCCCATTCCTTCGCCTTTGTGACAATCTACGGAGACCCATGCGCATCGCCGCCATCATCGTCAACTACCGCACGCCCGAGCTGACCCTTGAGGTCGTGCGATCGCTGCGCAAGGAAATGAGCCGACTTGCGCCCTTTCGCATCTACCTCGTCGACAATGCATCAGGCGACAACTCGATTCCGCTTTTCAAAGCGGCAGCCGAGCACGACGGCTGGGGCGCCGAGGTCGAGTTGGTCGAAGCCCCGCGCAACGGCGGATTCGGCTACGGCATCAACCAGGCGGTCCGTCGCGGGCTCGCGCTCGAAGGGCCGCCCTCCTATTTCTACGTGCTCAACTCGGATGCCTTCGTCGACCCTGGTTCGCTCGACCGCTTGGTAGCGTTCTTGGATAGCCACGCCGACGCGGGCTTGGCTGGCAGCCACATTCACGGGACCGACGGCAAGACGCAAGTCGCTGCCTTTCGCTTCCCTTCCCTCCTCAGCGAATTCGAGTCCTCGGCCAACGTCGGGTTTGTCACGCGACTTCTGCGCAAGCACGTGGTCAGCTTGCCGGCGCCCGATGCCGACCGCGAGGTCGACTGGATCTCGGGCACCAGCATGCTGATCCGCCGCGAGACCTTCGAGCGGGCCGGCTTCTTCGACGAGGGTTTCTTCCTCTACTTCGAGGAAATCGATTTCTGCCTGACCGCGCGCAAGGCGGGCTTCAAGTCGTACTTCGTCGCCCATGCGCCCATCACGCACATCGGTGCGGTGTCGACCGGCATGGTCGACGAAACCCGCCGCATGCCTGCGTACTGGTTCGATTCACGCTACCGCTACTTCCGCAAACACCACGGCTCCCTCTACGCGACGGCTTGTGACCTGACCCGAGCCGCTGGAATGATGATCTGGTACGCGAAAGAGAAAGCCCTGCGCCGCCCCAGCAAAAGCCGGCCGAAGATGGTGCGCGACTTGGTCGCCGCAAGCTGGAGGAACCTGCGGAAGAGCGGCTTGGGGATATAGTACCGTCTTGCAGGTGGCTGAGCGTCCAGGTCGGAGGCGGGGCCAACACCTCGGCCACGGTGCCGGTACCGTGGCCGGTCCCGGCCTCCCGGCCCCGGCATCCGGCTCCGCTCAACTATGAGCTCTCGCGAGGCGGACCTACTCCTTGTGCCCATCGTCGTCGAGGTGCGAGACCGGCGGGCGGATGTGCGAGGATCGGAAGACCAGGTAGCGGCTGGCGATGAAATTGAAGGCGGTCGCCGCCGCGATCCCGAACAAGGCGGCGAGCTGCGGGCGGGAAGAGAAGGTCCGCCCCATGAAGAGCAACGTCACGGCGTAGTTGATGAGTGCGCCCACCGAGCAGGCAGCCATGAACCCGATGAACTGCTTGAGCCAGCTCTCCTTGCGAGATTCACCGAAGCTGAAGCGCCGGTTAAGGACGAAGTTGAAAACCATCGACAGCACGATGGCAGCAGCCACCGACGCCTGCGCGGGCATCGCCAGATTCAGCAGCAGGGTCAAGAGCACGAGATTGACCACCGTCCCCAAACCGCCCACGGTAAGAAACTGCACGAGCTGTGACCAGGCGCCAAACTTGAAGGTGTAGAGGCGCCGCAGGTGTTTGAGGTACAGCAGTTGCTGCCGCGCGGTCAGTTTGCTCTTGCCCAGCTGCCGGTCCTCGAAATGGATGGGCACCTCGACCACGCGCTCACAGCCACATTTGACGATGAATTCGAGCCCGATCTTGTAGCCAACCGGATTGAAGTCGCGGCCCGCAGCGAAGGTCGAACGACGGAATGCGAAGAAACCAGCCATTGGATCGCGCGCGCTGGTCAGTGGTCTCGCCAGCAGGGTTGCAACCCGGCTGTTGAGCCAGCGCAAGAAACCCCAGTCGTCGGAGGTCGATCCACCTTGCACGTAGCGCGAGCCGATCACGAAGTCCGCGCCTTCCTCCAACTTGCGCAGCATCTGCGGAAGCGCCTCGGGCGGATGGCTAAGATCTGCGTCCATGCAGATCAGGATATCGCCCGTTGCGCGCTTCATGCCGTCGAGCACCGACGGGCTCAGCCCGCGGTCGGTGGTGCGCACGACGATCTTCACCCAGTCTTCTGGCCTTGCCGCGACGAGCTCTGCCGACCCATCGCCGCTGTTGTCGTCCATGATGAGGACGTCGAGATCCAAGCCGTGCTCTTCCCGGACCTTGGCCAGGCGATGGATGAGATGGGGAAGGTTCTCGGCCTCCTTGTAGGTCGGAACAACGACGGTGACTCGCGAAAAACGCGTTGTTTCGGTCGAGATGGAAGACGACAAGTTGTCCAAAATTTCCTCGTGCGTGCAGGTGAGGGGACCCGCAGATCGGAGCCCGTCACCAAACTACCAGAGTTTGCGCAAAGTCGTCCCGGGATAGTAGTGGCGCAGAATCTCGCGGTAGTTCTTGCCGGTCTCGGCCATTCCGACCGCGCCGGTCTGGCACATCCCCACCCCGTGCCCGAACCCAGCACCGCGGAACACGGCCGAGCCACCCTGCATATCCACCACGAACAGTGAGCTTCGCAGGTTGCCGAAGGCCTGGCGAATGCGCAGCTCACCGCGGATCACCTCCGCGCGCGCGGCACCACTGACACGCACCGAACGCGCGCGCCCGGAAACACCACGGTCGAGCACTTCGATGGACTTGATGGGCCCAAGGCGGTATTTCGCGAGAAGCTTGTCCAGGTCGGCCGCGCTGCGGGTGACGGTCCACCGGAATCGATCTCCAGCGCCCAAACGCGCCTGGCCGCAGAAAGCCGATGGTGGCTTGTCGATAAACGCGGCGACATTTTCTGCCGTGATGCCACGGGCGTATGGATCGTTGGCGCGCTGACCGGTGTCGCGGTGGCCGCGTAAGGAGGGCAAGGCGGACATTTCGGGCCAGACGTTCTCGTTGTTCTCGGTGTGGCCACCGCAGTTGGCCGAATAGACCGGGTCGGCCAGGTCGTCGCCTTCAAAAAGCACTTCCCCTCGCGTCGCCTCGACCGCCGCCGTCGTGCGCGGGGTTTCGTGCCCGACGCCAGCGTAGACCTGACAGTGGGTCTGCGAACACAGA
The DNA here is from genome assembly GCA_003159055.1 of Myxococcales bacterium. The sequence goes on along the minus strand of PMLH01000547.1, from coordinate 3,987 downwards.
CGGTACGGATCGCCGATGTGGCGCGTGCCGATCTTCGAGAGCAGCTCGCCGCGCGCGGCGACTGCTTGGGCCTTGAGCGCGTCCTCGGGCGCGCTCGGAAAGATCTCGGCCGGAATCAAGCCAGCCAAGAGCTTGTTCTCGGGCACGGCGTTGACCACGGCCATGGTTCCATGGCGATCGATGGTGACGTACACGCGGCCTGCGTAGGTGCCCGAGATCTTCGTCTTCGCACCGCCCGGAAAGGCGACGCCCTCCACGCGCAGGGGCGCCTCGTCGACAGGGACAAACCAAAGCACGCCTTCGTTGCGAACCTTGCAGCCGGACTTTTCGCCGGTCGCTTCGAGCTGACCGTGCGGGCGGTCGACCAGCTCGGTGAAGACGCCGGGATGCGCGAGCGGGGACTTCTGCGCCAAGCGTTCGAGCGCGAGCTCAGCCGATTCCGTCGAGGTAAACGGACCCACGCCAACCAGGCACTCACGCCGGTCGATGACCTCACCGCCGACGCCGAACAACGTGCCTTGCTCGAAACGACGCGCGTCCTCGCCTTTTCCTTTCCACGCCAAGAGCTCGACGTCGGCTTGTTGCGACTTCGCGACGGGCCCGCGCCAGACCACGGCCCAGTAGCGCAACTTCGCGGGCGAGGTGGCAGACGCGCGTATCTGCCAGGTGTCGTCGGCGCGCACCTCGGCCCCGCCGTCGCCCTCGGGCAACAGTCGCAGCCTTCCCGACGAGGCGCTGAGGGTCACGCTGGAAAGTCCCTCGGCGATGGCGACCGGAACGACCGGCAGGCCATCCTTCGTGAAGCGGAATTCGGCCGAGTAGATCGAGCGCAGCTTGTCGGCACCCGAGAACTCGTCAGCGCCATGGGCGGGGACGGACAGGGGAAGCAGAAACGCGAGGAAAAACCAGCGGGTCATTTGAGGTCGGTGGTAGCAAGATAGCGCAAGTTGAGGGCGTTCACGGTGAAGTGCGCCACCACGGGACCGCCAAGATCGCCGGCCCACAAGAAGAGCTGGCCAAACACGAGTCCGGCCACCAAGGACGAGAAGGTCCACGGCAAGAACCTGAGCTTGGGGCCGATGTGAAGAAGCGCGAAGATGACGCTCGACGCCCAAAGTCCGATCGCGGGCAACAGGGCGCCCCGAAAGAAGATTTCCTCGCCGAAGGCCGATCCCAAGGCAAGCGCGACGATTTCCATGCTGGGCAACGGGCCAAGGAGTGCGCGCAAGTCCCGATGCAATGCCCGCCCCCATTCGAAACGGTGGGTGGCGAAACGTGACGCGAAGACAAAGCCAAGCCCTATCAGCAGGCCAGCGACGATGCCGAGAAAGACCTGCGGGTCCTCGCGTCCGGACACTCGCCAGACCGACGCATCGCCCCGCAAGCTCGACCATGCAACCCCGGCCGACGCCAAGCCCAGGTAGAGGACCAGGACCAGCGCCGGACGCGACCAGCTTCTACTGGCATCGGGCATGGCGCACACCATATCAGCAAAGCCGACGGCCCCGCATGATTCACGAGCTGCATTAGCGCGTCGGACGGGAACGCCCAAAAATGTCTCACTGCGCTATATCGTATCTACTTGAAAGCTCGACGATTCCTCCATAACGCACATCACATGCGGCCACGACGATGATTTCGGAACAAGGGTTCGGGTTTGTTGCGAATGCTGCGTTGCGAACATGGTAGATGTGTCCTCACCATGCCGCTCGCAGCGGTCCGGTCGAAGCGAAACAACACGAGGCCCGCCACCGACGACAGGGTGGTGCGCGAAGTTGGCCTTCAAAAACTCCTTCAGACTCGCATCTGCGACCTGACGCTGAAGGTGGAAGACGTCCTTTTCGACTGTCTGGCGCAGGTCACGAGCGAGCTAAGAGCCAAGGGCATCTCCTTCATCCCCGCGTACTACCTCGGCGACGACGATTTTTGGACCGCCGACCGGGCAACCAGCGTGAACGTTCCGTGGTACCTCGCCAACGCCCTGCTGTGGCAGCTGGTCAACGATCACCTGTTCGAGTATTCGCGCGACGAGGTGCTGATGTACCTGCGCCACGAGACCGGGCACGCCATCAACTACGCGTTCGAGCTGTGGAAACGCAAGGACTGGGCGCAGACCTTTGGAGATTTCCGGCGGCCGTACCGCGACGTCTTTCCGGCGAACTCCTGGAGCCGCGACTACGTTCGCTACCTCCACCGCGCGGGCATGTACCACTACGCCCAGAAACACCCAGACGAGGATTTCGCGGAAACCTTCGCGGTGTGGCTGGACCCGTCGTCGCGCTGGCGCAGACGCTACAAGGATTGGCAGGTCGCGCTGGTCAAGCTCGAGTACATCGACCGCATCGTCGACGTCGAAGGGGTTTGCAAGGGCGCTCCGCCGAACCAGCGGCTGGGCACGCGGGTCGCCTACGAAACCATCAAGGAAACCGTCGCCGACTACTTCGACATCGCCCACGCGGTCGATCCGGATCTCGCCGAATATCGCAACGACTTGCTCGAGATATTTCCCCGACGGCTCGACCTCGCACGCCGCCCGCAAGGTGCCCTGTCCGCAGCGCGTTTCATCCAGCAACACCAGCGTATGCTGATGGACAAGATGAGCCTTTGGATCGGAAAATCCGATCGCAGGGTCATCGGTCGTTTTCTACGCCAACTGCAGGCTTTGAGCACCTATGAGCGTCTGGTGGTGCCAGAGGCCCAGCGGAACGAAAAACTGGTCGACCTCACCATCGTGGCCACTTGGCACGTGCTGGACGGTATTCACCGTCTAAGCGACAAGCAGCCCGGACGAAAGTGAGATCGCTTAGTCGACCGTTAGGCCGACCTGAATGATCTTGCGCAGCACATCTGCGCCGATGCGCGGAGATTTCTTCTCCTCTTCGAAGATGATCTGGGCCAGGGTTTGTGCGGTTAGATCAGCACTGGTTACGTAGTCGGTCACCTGTACGTCATCGCCCTTACGGACGAAGCCGGCCACATCCGCCAGCGTGACGTAGTGGCGTTCGGTGGTGTCGTAGAGTTTTCGGTTCGAATACCGTTTGATTGTGCGCATGGTTCACCAAAGAATGACACATCTGGGCGAGTTGACAAGGTCGCCGTTGTTTTCAAGCTCTCGGATGGAAGGTGACGGGACCTAAAGGTGAAACCCAATCCCCACCGTCCATCATCTTATGACTGAACTATTCAACCTTGCCACGACCAAACAAACCAACAACCTATTTCTTCTGCAGGACCTAAAAAGTCCTTTTTGCAAGCGGCTCTCATGGCGCAAACCCTCGACCTCAACCAGCTCACCCAGCGTGAGTATCCTTACGGCTTCACCACCGAGATGGAAGCCGATGCGGCTCCGCGCGGCCTCAACGAAGACGTAATCCGTCTAATCTCCGCCAAAAAACAGGAGCCGGCCTTCCTGCTCGATTGGCGGCTGCGCGCGTATCGCTATTGGCTGACCTTGACCGAGCCGCGCTGGCCGAACGTCAGGTATGACCCCATCGACTACCAAAACATCATCTACTATTCGGCGCCAAAGCCCAAGACCGCCAGCCCGAAAAGTCTGGATGAGGTCGATCCTGCCCTGCGCACGATGTTCGACAAGCTCGGCATTTCCCTGGGTGAGCAGGAGCGCCTAAGTGGTATTGCGCTGGATGCGGTGGTCGACAGCGTCTCGGTCGCGACCAGCTTCAAGAGCAAGCTCGGCGAGCTCGGGATCATCTTCTGCTCGTTCTCCGAGGCTGCGCGCGATCATCCCGACCTGGTACAAAAGTACCTGGGGTCGGTCGTACCAGCCACGGACAACTACTTTGCAGCGCTGAACTCGGCCGTCTTCAGCGACGGAAGCTTCTGCTACATCCCGAAAGGCGTGCGCTGCCCAATGGAGCTGTCGACCTATTTCCGCATCAACGCCGCGGACACGGGGCAATTCGAACGCACGCTGATCATCGCCGAGGCGGGCAGCACCGTGAGCTACCTGGAAGGCTGCACCGCGCC
>PMLH01000008.1 GCA_003159055.1 Myxococcales bacterium | reverse complement strand
GCCATCATCAACACAAGCTCCTCGGTCGACCACGATTGCGTCATCGGAAATGCGGTCCACGTATCGCCCGGTGCTCATCTAGGCGGTAGGGTTCGGGTGGGCGATGAGGCCTGGATAGGCCTTGGCGCCGTCGTGCTAGAAGGCCGAACGGTGGGGGAACGGACGATCGTTGGTGCTGGGGCGGTGGTCACGCGTGATCTGCCTGCAGACGTCGTTGCCTATGGCGTGCCTGCGAAAGTTGTCAGGGGTCGCAATACGGCAGATTGCGGCTAGGGTGCATGGGAACCCACGATCAGTGGAATCTCGCGGCGATGTCCGAATACAGGTGACTTAGCAGCGAAAGCGACAGCAGGGCCATTGCGACGCCGATAGCCAACGCCGCCGCCGAAACCACCGAACGTCCCCCGGTCCCAGTCGCCGGAAGCGCGTGATCGTCCGGGCGAGGCGCACACAANNTCGAGGCGATGGCTGCCCGGGCGAGTCCATGTCAGATACAACGGCAAGATGGTGACGTAGAAGCATAGGACAGCAGAGAGGCAGACGCCCACGAAGGCAACTCCTCCCGACAGTGCTGGACGACGGGCCGTATTGTCACCAACCTCGCAATTCGAAGGAACTGGCAAGCGTTTCGCGAAGTGGGCACTGAATCTGGGAGCGACGAGGGCAAACTCGAGCCCGACAGCCAACCAGAGCAGGTGCTGCCATCCCGCTACCGTCTGAGTGGAGACGACCGTGTCTAACCAGCCCAGCGGGCCCATCAAGTCAGCGAGCCCGTGCAGCTCGTCGAGAACGGACCTCGGAAGGTCGACCAAGAGTACCCTCGGATGGTGGAGCAAGAAGGTCCGCTGGTCAGCAGCCTGAAAGCGCGTCGGCAGCGTGCCAAAGTCGAGGTACGATGCCACCACAGAGGCCACGCAAAGGCCCAAGCCGACCCACACCATCGCGTTGGCAACTGTCACTGGACGGCGGCGAGGAAGCGCCAGTCCAGCAAAGGCCCGAACACCCGCGAACAATCCGAGGGGAGCGGCTCGCAGCTGTCCATACGTGAAGCCAGCGAAAAGCACCGGAATGACAGTCGGTGTCAGGAAGGGCTTCGTCGTGCATGCAATACCCCCGAGCGACGCAAACAGGAACACGTCGAGCACGGCAAGCCGATCCCACGCAATCATGACCCCACACAGGGACACCGCGAATGCGAACATGATGCCATCCGCGGTGACGCCAAACGCTTCCTGCATCGCAAGCCCGCCCAACAAAAAGGCGATCAGGCTCAGCGCGCCTGGGCTCTGCGTTTTGCCCGCCATGCGTGCAAAACGCCAGAGCACCAATGCCAACATCAGGCCCTGGAGAATTCTGCCGGCATACAGCGCTCGCAGGAGCTCAACGGGCGAGCTGTTGCGGTTCGTGAACAGCATCAGTGACAGCACTGCTCCGGGATACGTGAGCAATGAGCCGTACATGCGGACCCTGGGGATACAGGTTGGCTTCGTCTTTGAAACATTCGCGACGAGGCCGCTTGGAAGGGGCTCAATACGCCGAGCGCGAGCTTTGTCGAAGTCACTCCAGATCGGCGTAGACGTGGTGCAAGCACCACTGGCCCCAGTCAAGCGTGTCCACCGGGTCGAGGCCAGCAGCCAATGCTCGCTTTCGTCCGGAACCTGGAACGGAGGGATGATGGTCGCCACGGCTACCCCCAAGAGGACAAAGGCGACGAGCAGAACCGACACGAGCTGCATGCGCCGACCCTCGAGGTCGTTCAGGAACGCAAGCAACTGTTCCCGAAGCTGTTTGAGCACGTCGAGCACGCTCCTTCGACTCAAGGCCTGCGCAGCACGACGATTCGAGAATCCGCTCGCCCCGTCCGCATGGCCCTTGCATATAGCCAGGAGGCGACCAGCCTGACGATCTTATTCGGGACCAGGCTCAATGACGAGATTCGGGCGCGGAGTTGGTCGGGTTCGAAATCCGGATCGACCCAGGATTCGACGATGTCGAGTTGTAGCCGGCCCAAGAACGCCGTGAAAGAACGGTCGCAGAAATAGTGAAAATGGGGCGGCCAGGTTCCAACCTGGAACAGCTGGCGCATCGGTCCATCGAGCCCAATGCGTCTGAGGAGCCTCGCCATACGAAACAGCAGTCCGTCCTGAACCGGGACTTTGAGCACGATGTAACGGGTGGCAGGCGTGAGCCGAGACAGCCAGGACTTGAACACCCCGACCAGGTTTCCGGACAAATGCTCGATGACATCCAGGAACGCGACGGTGGTTGGTTGGAAGGGAAGGTCCGCGAGGTCCGACACCAACTCTACGTACTCCGGCAATTGGGCGGCCGGGATCTCGCGAGCACGCAATTCGGACACCGCCAAGGCAGAGGTATCGGCGCCAGCGACGTCCCTCCTTCCGGTAGCCAAGCACACGTCCAGGAACGAGCCGCGTCCGCAGCCATAGTCCAGGATGTTGCGATCAGCCCCGTGCCGCTGCAGCCGCGCCAAAATGTCCGCGGCCTGACGTCTGCGAGTCGATCGCAGCGAGGTCAGAAACTGCGTCTGCTCGTAGACGAGGTGATACTCCTTCGGAGGTTCCTGCAGCACCGGGTGGTCGGCCGTCAGGTGTCCGCATCCTCGACAGACCTTCACCTCCAGCCCCACCCCCTTGAAGAACCGAACCACCTGTTTGCCGCAGATCCAGCAGGGAGCGGACACCATGGGTCACCCGGCAGCCATGGCGAGGATGAGCGGCATCGCCGCGGATCCGTCGAAACAGTGGGCAAGACCCTCCTGATACGTGCAAGCATAGCCAATCATCGCGTTTGGGGATCTCTTAGCTTGGTCGTGCTGCTATTGCAATGGGGCGCCATTGCTATCCCCGACTTGTGGAATCGTTTGGACTTGGAGTAGAGACACGGGTTAAGAAATTTCATGTCGCCGAAGAAGCAGTCCGTTGAAAAGTGGAATGCCAAACGAATCGCGAAAGCCGCGGTCTCTCACGCGTCCGCTCTTGCCGCGCGACTTTCGTTGTTGCCGGTCTCCCGCGCGACCTCCATGGATCCCCACCACCAGCTGTTTCGCCGCTTCGTCGCAGAGGTCAATGCGATGCCGAATCCGCGGCTCGTCGAGCTTGGATCGCGGATGCGATCGGGCAACAAATATACCTCAGGGTTTCGCAGGGATATTTCTTACACGGGCGTCGATATTATTCCGGGCGAGAACGTGGACATGGTCGCGGACGCCCACGAGCTCTCGAAACACGTGGACAGCGGCGCCTTCGATGCCATGTTCTCGATCTCGGTCTTCGAACACCTGGCCATGCCATGGAAGGTCGTGGTCGAGCTGAACAAGGTGCTCAAGACCGGCGGGCTGGCATTCGTCTCGACCCACCCAACCTATCCGCCCCACGAACGCCCGTGGGATTTCTATCGCTACAGCAAGCACGGAATGGCCGCGCTCTTCAACAAGCTGGCCGGCTTTGAGATCGTCGACGTCTGCGAAGGCCTGCCCTGCCGAATCGTGCCGCTGGGATTTGAGCCGGCGATGAAATCGATGCAAGTGCATGACGCCTTCCTGGCGGTCGCTATCCTCGCACGCAAGATTGGCCCTGCGGATCCACGACTCGCGTGGGACGTGTCACTCAAGGAATTCCTGGACACAGCGTATCCGCCGACGTGCTAGCGTGAGCTGGCCATGCGTCGAGTAGCGGTCTTTGCACACTACGATTCTCAAAACACGATCAAGCGCTATATCCTGCGCCATCTGGCGGCGCTGCGCGAGGTATGCGATGAGATCCACTTTGCTTCGACGGCGCAGCTTGGTTCCGGCGAGCTTGCCAAATTGAACGGCCTCGCCACGAGCTCTCGCTTGTGCGAAAACGCAGGGTACGACTTTGGGATGTGGGCGCAGGTGCTTGCGCCGCTTCACCTCGAAGACTGCGCCGAGCTGGTGCTGACCAACTCCAGCGTGTATGGCCCGGTGACCCCGCTCGCCCAGGTCTTTGCGCGTATGAGCGACTGTGCCTGCGATTTTTGGGGGATGACCGACAGCCTGGAGATTGAGTACCACATTCAGAGCTTCTTCCTCGTGTTCCGCAAATCCATCCTGAAGAGCGGGAAAGTCGGAAGATTCTTCGCCAGCGTTCTGCCTTATCGCCACAAGTGGCAAGTGATACGCAGCTACGAGGTCGGCTTGACCCATTTCTTCCTCGATGAAGGCTTCGTTCCTGCGGTTGTGGCGAGCGTGCTCGGTCGCGACCTGCGTCTCGGTGCCTGCAACCCCTGCATCTGCGTGCCCGCTCGCTTGCTCGACCTTGGGGTTCCCTACGTCAAGGTCGAACTGCTTCGCGACAATCCCCTTGCTCTGCGCTTGGCGCCCATTCGGGCTCGCATGGCATCCTTGGCCTACCCGCTCGATCTCGTGGAAATTCAGCGCAAGCCGCGCGAACGGATTCTCGCGGACCTGTACAACCGACTCAATATGCAACTCCAACGCTGGCGGATTCGAGGCAAGACGGCCCTCCCGCTCAGAAAAGACGTTTCCACCATGTTTCAGATCGGTTCAGAACCTCGTGCAGCAGCGCAAATCCCTTCAGATGGGTAGGCTGTGGGGGCAGACTGGCCAGCCTGACGCGAACCGGATCCATTTCCGCGACCAAGCGGAAGTACTCCTTGACCGGGAACGATTCCTGGTCGCGAACGATGCAGTCGCGTAGCAGCCCGAGGCCAAACTGGCAGTACCCGTGCCTCGCGTCGCGAAGAGCGGCGAGGGCCAAGACCACCTGCGCCGCGCGGCCCGGAGCAGTCTCTGGCCAGGGTGCAATCACCTCTCGCAATTCGGCCTCCGACAGTTCCGTGAAATGACCGAGCACGTGCGTTGTTTCCCAAGCGACGCGTGCCCAATTGGGCATTGATGGCGCGCTGGTATTGCGTTCATTCTTCAGAATGCGAAAGGCGGTGAGCTGCTCAGACATGACGTGG
>PMLH01000457.1 GCA_003159055.1 Myxococcales bacterium | reverse complement strand
GCTGGCATCGAGCAAGTTGATCCCACTCTTCTTGGCGTCGGGGTCGAGGAGTCCCTGGCGGAAGCGCACGTAGCGAACAATGACATTGGAAGCGGCGTTGAACGAGACCTCGCGCCCCATGAAGCCGATGCCGTCTCCGGGCGCGGTTTGCCCCGCGATGGTCAGGTCACTCTTGACCGCCACGGTGCTTTGCAGGTTGACGTAGCCGCCCACGTCGAAGACCACGATGCGTTTTCCCTGGCTGACGGCATCGCGGAAAGATCCGGCTCCGGAATCGTTCAAATTGGTGACGTGGTAGACCGCATTGCCGCGCCCGCCTGTGGCATTCTTGCCGAACCCCATCGCCCCGGGAAACGCAAGCGGCGTCCCTGGGGACTGCTTTCCGCCCGTCGTGGTGGTTCCGCCGGTGGCTGCGCTACCACCGGTCGCCTTGATGCCGCCAGTCCCCGTCGTTCCGCCCGTGGCGGTGCTGCCGTCGGTGGCGATGCTGCCATCGCTTGCCGAGCTGCCGCCGGCAGCCGAACCGCCGCCGGTCCCCTTTGTTCCGCCGATGCCCAACCCACCGCCGGTGGCCAAGCTGCCGCCGCCGCCCAGGGCACCGCCTTCCCCGGCCGCACTCATCATCGCGCTGGTACCGCCCGTCCCGTTCACGCCGGTGCCTGAGACGCTCGCTCCTCCGTTTCCAACCGTGCCACCGCCGCTGGCCTGGCCGCTGCTGCCGCCGGTCTTGCTTGCTCCACTCGTTCCCGAGGAACAAGCCGCAACAGATAAGGTCCATGCCGTGGCCAAGAGTGCCGTCCGGATAGGCCCTGCAGCGCGCGCGAGGAGCGATAGATGACGCACGTTCATGATCCTACAGTGGCCGTCCGATCTGGCAAGAGCCACGCCGCCCGCGCCAAGGAATGAGCCGATTGTTGGCCGTCAAGCCACCGCACTCTTATGTTCAAGTCACCGCCGATTCTCATATGCCTGTGTTTCTCGGCCGCTTGCGACAGAGGATCGGCGACGCAAGCAGCAGCCACCGGTGGAACCATGACAGGCACTGGCGGCGCGGCGAATAGCGGCGGCGCGATGGACACAGGCGGCGCGACCGGGTCGGGCGGCGCGACGGCACACTCAGGCGGTGCGACCGGCGGTGCCAAGGCGACTGGCGGTTCCGTAGAGTTCGGCGGAACCACGGGTTCTGGCGGAAGCAAGGCAACCGGCGGTGTTACGGGGCTGGGCGGGACCCCGGCTTCAGGAGGATCGCCGGCGTCGGGCGGAGCACCATCGACTGGCGGGACCAAGGCAAGCGGCGGCGCCTCTGGCGGCACGACCGGCGCCGGCGGAGTGGGCTCGGGGGGCACGAAGGCCACGGGCGGCTCGACCAACGGCGGCTTCGCGACGGGCGGAAGCAGCGGCGGAAGCGTCGGCACCACGCCCGCGAGCACCAACGACCTTTGGATCGCCCCGGACGGCTCCGATTCTGCCGCGGGCACGGAGTCCCAGCCCCTGGCCACCCTGACCGGCGCGCAGTCCAAGTGGAGCGCAGGGAAGACCATCTGGGTCAAGCCCGGAACCTATTCCTGGTCGAGCACGCAAAAGCTCAGCAAGGCCGGTTCCGCATCGAGTCCCATCAACGTCTTTGCAGCCTCGGGCGCCAGGCCCGTGATCGATTTCTCGGGCCAGCCGCGCGACACCAGCTCGGCGCGTGGAATCGAAATCTCGGGTTCGTATTGGCACCTCAAGGGCTTCGACGTCATGAAAGCCGGCGACAACTGCATCCACATCAGCGGCTCGAACAACACCGTCGAATGGGTTGTGGTCCACGGTTGCTGCGACGGCGGCTTGCAGATCACCGGCACAAGCGCATCCAACAACACCGTCCTCAACTGCGATTCCTACGAAAACTACGATGCGAGCACCGGCGGCGAGAACGCGGACGGCTTCTCTGCCAAGCTCGAGCTCGGCCCGGGCAACGCGTTTCGAGCCTGCCGGTCCTGGAACAACTCCGACGATGGCTGGGACCTCTATGCGGCCGCCGAAGTCGTGGTGATCGAGAGCTCGTGGGCGTTCCTGAACGGAAAACCGGCCACCCCGAATGGCGACGGCAACGGGTTCAAACTGGGCGGCTCGGGCGGAGGCGCAGCGCACCAGGTGACGAACTGTTTCGCCTTCGAGAACCTCGCCTGCGGTTTCACCCGCAACAACAACACCGAGGTTCCGGTCCTAAAGCAGTGCGGAGGCCGTGACGACGGCAAGGGAGAGTACTGCTCGCTCACGAGCTCGTCCGCCGTCAGCTTCAGCATGACCGGCGCTCAGGCCAAGGCGGTTCAGCGGAACGCGGACGGCAGCCTTCCGGCCATCAACTGAGCGGAGACTGCGCGCGAAGCACGGCCGTCTAACCTCCGTAACGTCACCGCGATGCAGTTGCGGACGGGCCATTTTTTCACCAAACAGGACAATGCCGTGACGTTTCTGTTGGGCTTCGACGACAGCGACATATCCTTCCTCGACCTCATCCCCACGGATGGCTTTCCCGTCATCTGCGTGCGCGGCCCGTAGGCCGAGGTGTCGGCTGTTCGCGATCAACCCCCCAAGAAATGCCGCAATATTGTGACGTCCTCAGTCGGCAACTGGCAGTGCCCGTGATCGCAAACATAGGCAGTGGCTCGTCCGTGCATCGCGGTCTTGTCGGCGAGGTAGGGGATCTTGTCTTGCAGGTCCTGCCAAGAGGTCGAGGCGGGATCTCCGACGACGAGCACTTTCCGGGGGCAGAAGGTTTCACGCAAACACTGTACGAGCGGGTTGCTTGAAGCGCCGGCGGGCGAGGGCAACGCGACTGCGATCTCCCGCACGGGGCCAGCCATGAAGTCCACGGCGAGCAGGGTGTGGGTCATGGCCATCGGCTGCTCGCCCAAAATCGGCAGATACGATCGGAGCGCACGTTCGGCCACCTGGCGCCAGCGCGGGTCGTCGGTCAACGTCGCCAGCCGCGCCGCATTCAGCAGTGCCATCGATCCGCCGGACGGTTCGGCGCCATCGTGGCTGGGCTTTTCGCGTGCGAGCAGCTGCTCATGCTGGGCGCTCGACGAAAACCATCCGCCGTTCTCGGAGTCGGCGAACAGGCGCTCGGTGTCCTCGCAGAGGCGGACCGCGTGGTCGAACCAGCGCGCCTCGCTGGTGTACTCAAACAGGTCGAGCAACCCAGACGCGACGCACGCATAGTCGCCGAGGAAACCAGGCACACCCAACCGCCCGTCACGAAAGCTGCGCGCGAGCAGTCCGGTCGCAGGGTCGCGCATCTGCTCGGTCGCGAAGATCGCCGCGCGCTTGGCGGCGTCGAGATAACGCTGCTCGCTGGCGATCCAGCCAGCCGTGGCAAACGCGCTGATGGCCAAGCCGTTCCACGCCGCCAGGATCTTGTCATCGCGAAGCGGGGCAATCCGGCGCCTGCGGACCCGTGCCAGCTCGGCCCGGGCATGGCTCAGCCTGCGCACGCTCTCCTCGTCGCTGCGCGCCTCGTGCAGGATGTTGCGTCCTTCGAAGTTGCCGGTTGCAGTGACGCCGTAGTGGCGCAGGAACAGGTCGGTCTCTTCGGCTGGGCCGAGAACCGCGCGAATCTCATCCTCGGTCCAGAGGTAGAACGTCCCTTCTTCGCCTTCAGAATCAGCGTCGGTGGCTGAGAAGAAACCGCCGTTGGGCGCCGAAAAGGTCGCGAGCATTTCGTCACAGGTTTCGCGCACGATGCGCAAGAGGTGGTCTCGCTTGGTCGCTTGCCACGCCTCTGCGTAGGCCGGGACCAGCAGGGCGTTGTCGTAGAGCATCTTCTCGAAATGCGGCACGAGCCATCGCTCGTCGGTGGCGTAGCGGTGAAAGCCGCCGACCAAGTGGTCGTAGATGCCTCCCCTGGCCATGCTTTCCAGCGTGTGCACCGCCATGTGCAGGGCGTTTTCGTCGCCCGTGCGCTGCGCATGCCGTAGCAGCAAGCGGATGGGAACCTGCGATGGAAACTTCTGGCGAACACGCAACCCGCCATGTTCCTCGTCGAAGGTGCGCGCGCATTGTTCGACCGCTTGGTCGACCAGCGACAGATGGGATGGGGCCGTCTTGCTGCTCGGTCGCGCAGCTTGGGAAGAAACTTCGATGTCGCTGCGAACCACCTGGGTCAGGGCTTGTGCCGCTTGCTGGACGCGCGCTGGTTCCTCTCGGTACAAGCGGAGCAATTCGCTCAGGATTTCCAGAAAGCCAACCTCCGAGCCCCGCACGCCAGCGCGGGGCGGAAAGTAGGTTCCGGCAAAGAACGGTTCGCGGTTGGGCGTCAGCCACACCGACAGCGGCCAGCCGCCGGAGCCCGTCAGTCGCTGAGCCGCGTGCATGTAGATGGCGTCCACGTCGGGGCGTTCTTCGCGGTCGACCTTGATGGACAGGTAGCTCGCATTCATGAACGCGGCGATGGCTTCGTCTTCGAACGATTCCTCTTCCATCACGTGGCACCAGTGGCAGGTCGAGTAGCCAATGGAAAGGAACACCGGACGGTCGAGGCGCTGGGCGTCCGCGAAGGCCTCGTCGCCCCAGGGGTACCAATTGACGGGATTGTGTGCGTGCCCGAGCAGGTACGGGCTGCTTTCCAGGGCCAGACGGTTGGTGTAGCAAGGTCCGTCGTCATCGCCGCGATGGCGGGCGTGGACCGCGCGTCCGGAAAGCGCCGCGCTGACGGCCGCCAGACGAGCCCGAAGCTCGGAAGGAAATTCGGGCGCCGAAGGCAATGCACGCAAGGCCATGCAAGACCATGGCTCGCCCGCCGCCTTGGTGCAAGCGCGCGTCCTGGCGAAAGAAGACCAAAGTGGTCAACATTGAGAGCATCCGATCTGGTGCGACGGTTTCTGCCTGCTAGCCTGTTGCCCATGCGGCTTTCGGAAATCGCAGAAAAGATTCGCTCCGGCGTCCCACTGGACTTGCATGACGGCGTGGCACTGTTTCGGCATCCCAACCTTCTCGAAGTCGGGGCGCTCGCGAATCAGGTACGCGAGCGCCTACACGGTCAGCGCACGTACTTCAATCGCAACCTGCACATCAACGCGACCAACGTCTGCGTGGCGAGCTGCCGGTTCTGCTCCTTCGCTAGGCTCAAGGCGAGCGACGCCGGCGCCTACACTCTGACCCTGGAACAAGCGTGGCAGAAGTTGCGAGGTCGGATTGCGGCGGGCGATCCCGTGACGGAGATTCACATCGTCAACGGCCTTCACGACGGCCTCCCATTTTCGTACTACACGAATCTGCTGGCCGGCCTCAAGAGCATCCGCCCTGGCGTACACCTCAAGGCCTTCACCGCGGTCGAGATCTTCTTCTTCCATCGGCACTACGACATGCCCGTCGCCGAGGTGCTGCGGCAACTTCGCGACGCGGGCCTGGACTCGGTGCCCGGCGGCGGCGCCGAGATCTTTGCCCCACGTGTGCGCAGGAAGATTTGTCCCGACAAGTGCGACGCCGACGCCTGGCTGGACGTGCACCGGATTGCGCATCGCATGGGGTTGCGTTCGAACTGCACCATGCTCTATGGGCACATCGAGACCGTCGAGGAGCGAGTGGAGCACCTGCTGCGCCTGCGCGCCCTGCAGAACGAGACCGGCGGCTTCCAGACCTTCATCCCGCTCGCGTTCCATCCCGAGGGCAATGCCCTGCAAAGACTTCCCTCACCGACGGGGGTCGAGGATTTGCGAACCTTCGCCGTCGCGCGCCTGCTGCTCGACAACATCGCCCACCTCAAGGCTTACTGGGTGATGCTGGGGCTGAAGACCGCGCAGACGGCGCAATGGTTCGGTGCCGACGACATCGACGGGACCGTGCAAGAAGAGCGCATCTATCACATGGCTGGCGCCGAGACCCCGCAGGGCCTGGCGCTTTCCGAGCTGGTGCACTTGATCGAACAGGCCGGGCGTGTCCCGGTGGAACGGGACACCTTGTACAACGTGGTGGCCGAGGGCGATGCGCTCGCAACCAAGCGTCCTTTCCGACGACCGGTGCCGCTGGATCGCGAGGTGCTGCGATGACGGCGCCCGTGCGTCTGGGCGCCGTGCCGTTGCTGTGCGTGCGGCCGATGACCTTCGGAATCGAGAGAGGAGAGGTCGACGGTTTCGACTTAGCGTGGGCCGATGCCGACGCTTGCGCTGAGCGCCTTGCTGCCGGAGCAGTCGATCTCGCGCTTCTTCCGACCACGCATTACGCGCGGCTGGAGCCGGATCTGCGCCTCTTGCCAGGCATCGCTGTGACGGTGTGCGGGGCGATGTTGCCCGCGCTCGCGGCGGAGCATGGTCCCGCTCCTCTGTCTGGCACCGTGGACGAATGGCGCGCCCGGACCGGCCTGCCGTTCGTCTCATGGGTGTGGGTCGGTCGTTCCGATGCCAGCGGTCGGCTCGGGGCGGAGGCACTCGCGCGCAGTCTACAGATTGGCGTTTCGCATCTTTCGGAGCTTGCCCACGACCATGTCCGAAGGCACGGCGGCAATCAGGGCGAGTACCAGGATTTTGTGACTAAGCGCGTTTCGTACCGCTTGGGCGCGCAAGAGCTGTCAGGGCTTGCCGCGCTCGTGGAACACGTGCGCGCCGCACACGGCATGCCCAAGCGCGCCCTGGTTCGGCTGTTCGACTTCGCCTTCGCGCAGGCCGCCCCCGCACCCGTGGTTTGGCCGAGGCCCAAGTCTGCTGCTGCGATCCCATCCCTAGATTCCTTGCTCGCCAATGGTGCAGCCGGGCAACGACTGTCTACCGACCAGGGGCTTCGTCTATATGAGGAGGCGCCGCTTCTCGACCTTGGCCGGGCGGCGGACCAGCGGCGGCAGGGCCTTCATCCCGGAAAGCTGGTCACCTACATCATCGACCGCAACGTCAACTACACCAACCTCTGCGTTACTGCCTGCAAGTTCTGCAACTTCTATCGTCCAGTAGGCAAGGTACCCGCCGCCAGCCCAGGCTCCGATGTCTATTCCTCAAAGAAAAGCGACGGTTACACACTGTCGCGGACACAGTTGGCACAGAAGTTCGAGGAAACAGTCAGTTTGGGTGGAACTCAAGTCCTGCTGCAGGGGGGAGTGAACCCCAATCTCCGCCTGACCTACTACGAGGATCTGTTCCGCTGGATCAAAGCCAGTTTCCCCCTCGCCCTACACGCCCTCTCCCCGGAGGAGGTGAGCTTCATCGCGAATCTGGAAGGGCTTTCGATTCGGGAGGTGCTGGAACGGCTGGTCGCCGCCGGCCTCGACAGTCTGCCCGGGGGCGGGGCCGAGATTCTGGACGACGAGATACGGCACCGCATTTCGCCGCTCAAGTGCGGGACGGAGACCTGGCTTTTCGTCATGCGTGAGGCGCACGCCGTTGGCCTGCGCACGACTTCCACGATGGTCTTTGGGTTTGGCGAAAACCCCGGGCATATCGCTCGGCACCTGGAGCGGCTGCGTGCTCTGCAGGACCAAACCTCGGGATTTACTGCCTTCATATGCTGGCCATTTCAGGCCGAAGGCACCCGTCTCAAGCTCAGCGATGACACGACAGCGCACCGGTATTTGCGCATCTTCGCCCTTGCCCGGCTGTACCTCGACAATGTGCCCAACTTGCAGGTTTCCTGGCCAACCATGGGTCCGGCCATCGGCCAGGTGGCGCTGCGCTTTGGCGGCAATGACTTCGGCTCAGCCATGATAGAGGAGAACGTCGTTTCCCAGGCCGGGGCGGCATTCAAGCTGTCCGCCGCCGACATCGAGCGCCGCGTGATCGCGGCTGGATTCGTTCCCCGACGCCGCAACATGCGCTACGAGTTGCTCGCGAAGTCCACTGCCGGCGGGGTGGAGATGGCCGCGCGGCACCCCGCCGCAGCTTGACTGGGCTGATGACCCGACAGGCCAGCCGGGCCGCCTCTCCGCCAAGCCCGTCGCGGTACTGTGTGAATGGGATCGCGATCATATATGCGGGTGGGTGCCAGTATTTTCTTGTAAAAGTCCAAAACCCGTCCGCTATACTCACGTGGAGCGTTTGGGCGAGAGAGTCGTTCACCCTCATGAGAGGTAAGTCAAATGAGTACCAACGTTACCCGTTTCTGGGATAGCCGCTCCGTGATCGCGGTTTCCTTTCTGGCAACACTGTTTGCTGGCGTGTTTGTCGTCGGTGGATTCGGATGTCAGTCGGGCGGGGACATCGGTGGCTCGACGGGCGGTGGCAACAACAGTGGCAAGGGCGGCAACGTCAAGGGTGGTGGCTCTGGCAACGGCGGAAACGGTGGCTCCTTCACCCTGCCCACCGTCACTCCGCCCAGCAGCGTGACCTGTGGAAACGGGCAAAAGGATCCCAACGAGGGGTGCGACGACGGGAACCAGACCGGCAAGGATGGCTGTAGCAAGACCTGTCAAGTCGAGGACGGCTACGAGTGCCCGGATTGGGGCAAACCATGCATTCTGATCGCGAAGTGTGGCGACGGCAAGCTCACCTCAACCGAGACCTGCGACGACGGAAATCAGGACAGTGGCGACGGCTGTTCGGGCGACTGCA
>PMLH01000075.1 GCA_003159055.1 Myxococcales bacterium | reverse complement strand
GGCCACAAGCTCGGCCAGCTTTGTCTTTCCTTCGGCGCCGACGAGATCTTGGGCTCCATCGTCGCAGAGCGCGCTTTGCGCTTGGGCGCACGCGCGTCCAGCAATGAAATCACCCGCGACGAGGCAGCGCTGCTCGTGCGCGCCTCGGGTCTTGTGCCGTGCGAACGCCTACCCGACGGCAAGGTCTTGACGCTGTGATCTTCTCGGACGTCGCCAAGAAAGTTCGCGCTGGGGATCCACTTTCCGCGGACGACGGCCTTTTGCTTTGTCGCCATCCCAGCTTGGTCGAGCTTGCGGCGCTCGCGAACGAGGTGCGCGAGCGGCTGCACGGCCAGCGGACCTACTTCAATCGCAACCTGCACATCAATCCGACCAACGTGTGCGTGGCCCGGTGCAAGCTGTGCTCTTTTTCCCGGCGCGCGGCCGACGCCGAGGGCGCCTTCGTTCTCAGCGTCGACGACGCGGTCGCTCGGCTGCAGGCGCGTCTGCGAGCAGGCGACGCCCCGACCGAGGTGCACCTGGTGGGCGGGTTGCATGACGGGTTGCCGTTCTCGTACTTTCTCGAATTGCTCGCGGCGCTGAAGGCTGCGGCGCCCGGAATCAGCCTCAAGGCGTTTTCCGCGGTGGAGATCTTCTTCTTCCATCGCACCTACCGCATGAGCGTGGAGGAAATCCTGCGCCGTCTGCAGGCCGCGGGTCTTGATTCCCTGCCCGGCGGTGGCGCCGAGATCCTTTCTTCGCGCGTGCGCAAGGCGATTTGCCCCGGCAAGTGCAGCGCCGACGAATGGGTCGACGTGCATCGCACGGCACACCGGCTTGGCATCAAATCGAATTGCACGATGATGTTCGGCACGGTGGAACGCCTCGACGAGCGCGTGGAGCACCTCTTGCGCTTGCGCTCCCTGCAGGCCGAGACCGGCGGATTTCTCGCCTTCATCCCGCTACCCTTTCACCCGGAAAACAACGCACTTGGTGACCACCCAGCGCCGACTGGGGCGGAGATCTTGCGCAACTTCGCCGTTGCGCGACTGGTGCTGGGCAACATCCCGCATCTCAAAGCGTACTGGGTCAGCCTCGGCCTCGACACCGCGCAGACCGCGCTTTGGTTCGGCGCCGACGACCTCGACGGCACGGTCAGCGAAGAGAAGATCTACCACCTGGCCGGCGCGCGCTCGCCGCAGTCGCTCACGCCTGCCGCGATGGCGCGCATGATCCGCGCTGCCGGCCGCATCCCGGTCGAGCGCGACACGCTGTATCGCGAGCTTTCGACGCGAGAGGAACAGGAGGCGATGTGAAAGGGTCGCGGCTCCGCCTTGCGGCGGTTTCCTTTCTCAACACGCGTCCCATCACCTACGGCATCGAGCGTGGCCTAGTCGGGTCGGGCCGCGTCGAGCTGACCTTCGATTTGCCGTCGCGGTGTGCGGCTGCGGTTTCGCGCGGCGAGGCCGATCTCGCGCTTATGCCCATCGCCAGCTACGCCACGGCCGAGACCGAGCTCTGCATTGTCCCTGGCGTGGCGATCGCCTCGCGCGGCCCAGTGCGAACCGTTCTGCTGATGGGCGACGTGCCGTGGGAAGAGATGGACACCATTTTTCTCGACGAGGCCTCGCGCACCTCGCAGATGCTGGTCCGCCTGCTCACGCACGAGCGCAAGCTTACGCCGCGCTTCGAAAGCGCCGAGCACGATCGTATCGTCGACCAGGTGGGCGGACGCCGTGGAGCGCTTGTCATCGGCGATCTTTGCTTTGCCGCCAGCGGTCGGTTCCCTCACGTCTACGACCTCGGCGCCGAGTGGACGAACCAGGTCGGGCTTCCGTTTCTGAACGCAGCCTGGATCGGCCGTCCGGACGTTCTCGAATCAGGTGACGTCGAGCTTTTGCAGGAAAGCCTTGCGCTGGGCCTCGCCAACCGCGACGAAATCGCGCGCAGTTTCGCCGAACGCGACCGCGCCGACGTGGCGCTTTATCGTCGCTATTTCCACGACAACATCCACTACGGCCTGGGCGTGGCCGAGCTCGGCGGGGCATCCGCTTTCTTTGAACGCGCCCATCGTGCAGGCATCCTGAAAACCAAGCCGGTGCTCAGACTCTACGCGGGCCGCGTCCTGCGGAAATCCTCTACCACCGGGCGCTCGCTCGACAGTCTGCTGTCGGACGCTGCAGCGGGCGAGCGGCTTTCGTTCGACGACGGAATTCGCCTCTACCAGTCGGCATCGCTCTACGATTTGGGGCGGGCCGCGGACGCTCGCCGAGGGCAGCTTCACCCGGCCGGCGTCGTCACGTACATCATCGATCGCAACGTCAACTACACCAACGCGTGCACGACCGCCTGCCAGTTCTGCAACTTCTACCGGCCGCCGGGCGACAGTCGCGCCACCACGCTTCTGCGCGACGAGCTCGCGCAGAAGCTGCAAGAGACCGTGGATCTCGGAGGTATCCAGGTGCTGCTCCAAGGCGGCATCAATCCCGACCTCGGCCTCGCATACTACGAAGACTTGTTTCGCTGGATGAAGGCGAGCTTTCCCCTCGCCGTCCACGGGCTTTCGCCCGAGGAGATTCGCACGTTGTCGGAACGGGAAACCCTCTCCATTCCGGCGGTGCTGGAGCGCCTGATCGCGGCCGGCCTCGATTCGGTGCCCGGTGGCTCGGCGGAAATTCTCGACGACGAGATCCGTCGGCGGATTTCGCCGCGCAAGTGCGACGTCGCCACCTGGCTCGAAGTCATGCGCCAGGCGCACCGCCTGGGTCTGCGCACCACTGCGACCATGGTGTTCGGCTTCGGCGAACAGCCGCGCCACCTGCTTGGGCACCTCGACAAGATCCGCGACCTGGAAGACGAAACCGCCGGATTCACCGCCTTCATCTGTTGGAGCTTCCAAGCCGAGGGAACCAAGCTGCCCCTGCGCGACGATACCAGTGCGACCCGGTACTTGCGGATCCTTGCCCTCGCACGTCTTTACCTCGACAACTTCCCGAACCTGCAGGTTTCCTGGGTGACCATGGGCCCGGCCATCGGGCAGACCGGCCTACGCTTCGGCGGCAACGATTTCGGGTCGGCGATGATCGAGGAAAACGTGGTCGCGCAGGCGGG
>PMLH01000647.1 GCA_003159055.1 Myxococcales bacterium | reverse complement strand
CACGGGCAGGATGCGCCCGCGCCCCCACCAAACGCGTTCTGCGACGACAACTGGCGAATTCGACGGCCGGGCGGTGTGACCCCCGGTGCGCTGGTGTTGCCCGAAGAACCGCATGTGCTTACCATCGACAACGTCCATCACGCACTTCTCATCGGCCATTTGACCCTCAGCGCCAATGCGCAACTACTGGGCGGTGGCGTGTCGGCGTTGGATATCTGCGATCCAGAGGACGACTATCCCGTGCGTTTCGCCGGCCTCGCACGGACGACGTTCTTGCCGGCCACCCTTTCTCAAGCCGTTGCGTCGCTTTCGCCGGGAGATCCCTTCTTGCCCGATACCGAGGTGTACGTCGGAGCGCGCTACTCGGCCGCAATCAGTGGAATGGTCTTCAAGCACACGCCAGATGATCCCCAACATCCTGGCCCCAACAATTCAAGCGATCCCGAGGCCAACCATTGCGATCGGTCCGCCGCCCGAGATCTCACGCTGATTCCGTCTGAGCACTTCTATTCCCCGGCCTTCTTGCCCAACGGCGCCGACGTTCGCGGCATTTTGTTTTCTTCCGACGGAAGCCGCGCCTTCGTGCTCCACCGCAACGATGTCGGCTCCGCGGCCAATCCCGCCGCGCTCGCGGTGCTGGACCGGCACCCGCTGCNNCTGACGGAACACCGTCCAACCAGCCGATGGGGGTGCTGCAGGTCTGCAACGGCCCGACCGCAATGCAAGTGCGTGACGTCGGTAGCGGTGATCGGATTTTCGTCACGTGCTACGACGACGGGCAGATCTGGGTCATCGACCCCGTCGCTCTGATGGTCACCGGAATCATCGACGCAGGGGCGGGGCCGATCAGCCTGGTCTTTTCACCGCGCGACAAGGGCATTGCCTACGTCGCTAGTTTTGCCAACAGTCACTTGTCACTCATCGACTTGAGGCCAGGGAGCCCGACGGAAAATCGCGTGCTCTTGCGCATTGGACTTCCACACGGGTATGGCGAATGAAGAGGCTCGGTCTTGCTCTGGCGTCGGCGGCGTGGGTCGTTGCTTGCTCATCGACACCGGCGGTCATTCCAACCAAGAACATGGACCGTCCGACGGACATGACCTTCGTCTGTCTGGGGTTGGTGTCGGGGGCGACTGGCAGCCCTGTGCTCACCGGTCTGCCCATGCAGAATTGTCATGTGCGAGGCGCCAACGATCCGTCGATAAGCCCGAACGGCCATCGCATCCTCGGGACCTTTGCATTCGTTGCGAATGCGACGCGAGGCGAGTTGGCAGTCGCCGACATGGATAGTAGTCGGCTCCTGGACCTGACCCCAGCGGCGCCGGGGTACGGACTGCTGCCGATCGGTGGCGATCCGGAATCCATCTCGTCCAGTCAGGACGGCTGTTGGGTGGTAACGGCGAATCGAGGGACATGCGACCTCACGCTGCTGGATCCATCGCGGTTGCTGGCCGAGACGTTTGCACAAGGCTCGGTCTCCGCAACACCAGCGACTGCTGGCACTGACGACGGTACCAACTTCCGGCGCGTCACCGTGAAGACGGCGTCTGGCAAGACAATCCGAAGTGCAACCGGTGAGATTGCCTTTCTTCCATCCGTCGCCCTTCCGTCCCCGGCGGAACAGACGACGTGTAGGGACATGCCCGCGCCGAAGGCAGTGGCGACTTTTCCTGGCTGCGACATGGTTGCTTTGCTGGATTTTTCGTCTGAAGACGGCAGCACCACGATCACCAGCGCCCGCATCACCAGTGCCTACTACGTTCGCCCTGATCTCCCGGGTGGTTTCCTCGCGGCGGACGACGAGCCGGTGTGTCCGACCGATTGTGCAGGGATTGATTCACAGGACGGTGGCAGTGAATCGGCCGATCTGGACGCCGGATCGGCAAGCGACGGTGGCGGTTCGATCGATGCGGGCGCCGGTTCCGCGAGCGGCGCGTGGCGCCTTCAGCCGTTGGCCTTGGAGCCGGACGGAAGTCGCGTGTATGTAGGCAGCCTAAGAGATACCGCCATCACGTCTTTCGCTATCGGAACGGCCGACCCGAGCAATCCCGCGGGACTTGTGCTTACCAATCCCGCGCGCATGGACCTTGCCGAGAATGCGGTGGGCGTCAGCCGCATTCGTTTGAACGTGGATCCCTACCTCATGACAGACGGCAGTCCTGTCCAGGGACAATTCCTGGAAGGCCGCGGCAGGTTTCTCTACGCGTTCGCCGACGACGATTCGGTCCGCGTGGTCAACATCAGCGGCGCAGTTCCCGTGGAATGCGACGTGAATGTCCTCACGAATGACCTGATGGCCGGGCAGACCAAGAATCAGGCGTGTTTCCCGATCGGCTCGGCTCGCCGGCGGGCATTGGCCCGGGGACCCGGTCTGCATATTCCCACTTTCACCTATCCCGACAGTCCGCCACCGCTGCCGCTTGATATGGCGTTTGCTGACTTGCAGCCCACCAGCTCCGACACCAACGTCCATTCGCTGAGCGGCCAGTTCGGCTTCTTGATCGCATCCAACGGGCAGGTCTACGTTGTCAACCTGGCCCCGAACGGGGAAGACCAAACCGAGACCCATTCATTCCGCGAGGTGAGGGACGTCGGCAAGTCCGCGCGCACCGATCTTGCGGTGTCGATTGCGCCACAACGAGCTGTGGTCATTTCCGACCAGGCGTTTGCCACGACGGCCAGCTTTTCTGCACTCGATGGGCCACTGATCAAACCGTTTTCCGTCGATAGCGCGACGACGAGATGGTTTGGCTTGCCGGATCCAGATGGCGTGATTTCGAGGTCGTGGGACGTGGTTTGGGAGGGGGTGCTGCCGCAGACTTCACGCGAAAGCGGCCTGGTGAAATCTGCGGGGGCACAGGCGTCCACTGCCGGAGTCCTGAGCGATTCCGGTGCCGAGTTCTGCAGCAGCGGCGTGCAAGCGGGCGACGTCCTGATGTTCGCCGGCTGTGCGACAGATGCCGACTGCCAGCCGGATGACCAGTTCATCTGCCAACCGACGGTTTCTGGTGGGCGGGGCGTTTGTCTGTGGAGGGACGGCGCCAAGAGGCTGGCTTTCACCTCCCGTCCGGAGTGCGCGCGCTTCACGGGCAGCCGTATGCGCTACGAAATCGCACAGGCAACACCGACTTCGCTTGTGCTCAATCTCAAGCTCGACGAAGTGCCAAAGACGTCTCTCAATCCGTGCCAGACCGACAGCGAGTGTCGTCCCGACGCTGATCACGGCCAGTTTGCACCGGATGGCGGGGGCGCGCACGCCTTCGAATGCCTTGAGCTGCGTCCGCAAGAACGCCATTGCGCCGAAAAATGCGACAAAGATAGCGATTGTCGGGCCGGTAATGTGTGCGAGCTGGTCCCTGGACTCGCGTCTCCCTTGTGCGTGCAGGCGCCGCCGCTCGATGCGACGTGCTTCCCGCAGCCAATGACCAGATACAGCGTGCGCGCTGGGAACAGCTACATCGTCTACGGATCCTCGGTGCCCAGCCTGCGCACGAGCACGGGCGCCGCGGGGGAAGTCTGCCATCTGGACACGACGGCGAATCCGGAGCTCGTCAATCGCATTCCGCTCTCTGCGCCCCGATGCCCCGATGACTTCCTTGCGCAGGCGCACCCGACGGGTGTCGATGAGGCGGGCAACGCCAGCCCGGCGGTTTTTGTGCAGGACCTGTCTGCGCAGGCGGGCAACAACCCCTGCCTCTACGCGGGTTCCCACTATGACGGGGATACAAGCTCGACCGCGGCGGGCTCGGGCGACCAACGCATCCGTGCTTTCTTCGAGAATCCGCAGATTCGCTTCGTTCTCACCAATCTCGAACAGTACGCGGGAGACCTGCTGTCGATTCACTTCGAATTCCAGTACGGCTTCGTCCCGCTCACGGTTCAAATTCCGAGCTCCGAAGTCCTGCTGACCATGCCGACGCAGATCATCACCGGACCGACCATGACCCCGGAAAGTCCAATTCGCCGCAATCCACCCGCCAACATCACGTATCCGTACATCTACGTCATCGATCAAGGCAGTTCGAGGTTGACGCAGGAAAGCCGGGGACAGGTGGTGCGAATCAATCCGCGCGCTGGCAGCAACGAGATCGCCACCTTCGATACCGCGCTTTCCGGAAGCACGCCGTTCCTGCTGCAGTAGGTCCGCCGTCGACAAAGACGTGAAGTTGACAGGTGGTGGGCGTTTGACCTACATTGTAGGCAAATGAGCGACAGCGTCCGCAAGATAGTCCGAGATCTTCTTCAGCAAGCACTGGTCGCAGTTCACGCCGAGGGACTGCTGCCGGAGGTGCCGAGCCAGATCCTGCTCGAACGGCCGAAGCGCCCCGAGCACGGCGACTACTCGACCAACATGGCGATCGCGTTGGCGAGAGTCGCCGGCAAACCGCCGCGTGTGATTGGCGAAGCCATCGCCAAGCATCTGCGCGTCGTCGGCGTGAACGACCTGGCCGAGGTCAGCGTCGCCGGGCCTGGTTTCGTGAATTTGCGACTGTCGAACGTGTTTTGGCAGCAGCGACTGCTCGACATTTGCACGGCGGGCAACACCTGGGGCAGGGGAGCTGTCAAGGCATCGCCCAAGCTTTGCGTGGAATACGTGTCCGCGAATCCGACGGGGCCACTTCATTTCGCCCACGGTCGCCACGCGGCGGTCGGTGATTCGCTGACCAGGCTTCTGCGCTTTGCCGGGTACGACGTGGTCCGCGAATTCTATCTCAATGATGCGGGCAACCAGGTCGGAATGCTCGCGCTGTCGGTGTGGGCTCGCTACATGGAGGCTGCGCGCGCCAGCGATGCGTCGCTGCCCGAAGTTGCCTTCCCGGAGAACGGCTATCGCGGCGGCTACATTCGCGACATCGCCAAGCAGCTGGCCGAACGCGACGGCAAGCGCTGGATCGGCGCCGAGCCACCAGCCGACATCGAGCCCATCAAGAACTTCGCCATTGAAAGTTGCCTAAGCATGATTCGCGCGACCCTCGGGCGCTTCGACGTCGACTTCGACGTTTGGCAGAGCGAGCGCGAATTGCACGAAACCGGCGAAGTGATGGCGACCCTCGATGTGCTAGACCGCGCCGGCTTCATCGACCGTCGCGACAATGCTGTTTGGTTGCGCACCACCGCGCTGTGGGGCGACGACAAGGACCGCGTGGTTGTGAAGTCAGGTGGGCTTCCCACCTATCTGCTGGCCGACATCGCCTACCACCGCAAGAAGCTTGCGCGCGGCTTCGATTCCTTGTGCGACATCTGGGGCGCCGACCACCACGGGCACATTCCGCGCATGCAGGCCGCGCTGAAAGCGCTCGGTGCGGATCCCGAGAAGCTCTCGGTCATCCTCATCCAAATGGTCAGTCTGTTGCGCGACGGCAAGCCGGTCGCGATGGGCAAGCGCGAGGGCGAATTCGTCACCCTCGACGAAGTCGTTGAAGAGGTGGGGCGCGATGCGACCCGGTTCTTCTACCTAATGCGCCGCCACGACACGCCACTGGAGTTCGATTTGGAACTGGCGAAGCGGCAGTCGATGGACAACCCCGTCTACTATGCGCAGTACGGGCACGCCCGTTGCGCGTCTCTCAAGCGTCGCGCGGGCGAGCTGGAAGCGCCTTCCTATGAATTGACGGCGGAGTTGGCGGCGGAGCTGACGCTGCCCGAGGAGATCGCCATTCTTCGCCGGCTGTCAGATTTTCCGGACTTCGTTGCCGATGCCGCGGCCGCGCGCGAGCCGCACCGTCTGGTGCAGTACATCCAGGAGCTGGCGGGCGAATTCCAGAGCTACTACACCCGACTGCAGAAGGTGCACGGGGACAGCATCCTGCCCCAGCAGCGACAAAGGGTGGGGGACTGGCACGCAACCTGGAACTGGAAGCGGACCGCCGCCCGGTTGGCGTGGGTCGAGGCGATTCGGCAGGTGCTGGAGATTGCCTTGTCGCTGGTTGGGGTTTCGGCCCCACACGAAATGAAGCGGTCGCAAGTGGCCGACGAGGCCCCAGAAACGGAAGAAACCTGATTCAACTCATCGCCCGTTTTCGCCGAGGAGCAAGCCATGGGATACACTTCAGGAGCTGCGATGGAAGACCGAGGCCTTCGCGATATCGAACGCTGGCGAGACAAGATCGAGGTGCGCCTCGACAATCGCCAAGTGTTCTTTCTATTCTTCGGTAGCGCGCTGGTTGCGTGCATGCTGTTCGTACTCGGTGTGATCGTCGGCAAGCGGCTGGAGTCGCGCGGGCGCGCGGTTTCGCCCGAGATCGAGGATCCTCTCGCGTTGCTCGACAAGGTCGCGACGACGCCGCGGACCACACAGACCGGCGTAACTTTTCCGCAGGCGCTTTTTGGTAATGGCGGTAGGTCCGGTGCAACCGACAAGCATGGCAAGAAGGCCTTGCTGCAGTCTCCGTCGCCGACCGCTCCCGCGATGGCAAGCGACAAGCCCGAAGCGGTCAAGGACGCCATCAAGACGGTGGCCCTGGTCGAGCCCGCGAAAACTGCGCCCGCAACCACGAAGCCGGCTCTGGTCCCGCCAGTAATGACCGAGCAGAAGCCTGCTCCCGCCGAGCCTGAGCCCAAAGCCGAAGCGAAAGTTTCCGAGACGGCGTCAGCGCCGAAGCCCGTGGACAATGCTGCCAAGCCCAAGGTTGCGGAGGCCAAGGAAGACAGGCCCGCGGCCATCCCGACCATCGCCGCAGGCGAAACCAAGGGCAAGGCGCGCTACGCCTTGCAACTCAGCTCGTTCCAAGACAAGAGCGAAGCCGAGGCCTTCGCGCAGAAGTTTGAAGGCGAGCGGCCTTACCTGGTGGTGTCTGATATTCCCGGGAAGGGCACTTGGTACCGCGTTCGCGTGGGCGACTACGCCAGCTCGAAAGACGCCGTCGTTGCCAAGCAGAGCTTCGAGAAGAAGCACAACGTGATCGCTTACGTCTCGCAGAAGTAGACCGGGCCGAGTGGTCCGATTCCCTAGAACATCAGCCCCACGTTGAAGTGGGTGCGCCAGGTGTCGTCGCCCGGGCGGCGGTTGAGCGGAATGGCGAAGGACAGGCTGACGTCGCCGACCGGGAGCCTGATGATGAGCGGCGAGAACCCGACGCCGTGGCGGAAGTCGCTGGCGGCGATATTGCCGGCGAAGTAGCCGACCATGCCGCTGTCGAGGAAGATGGAACCGTAAAGGGGGGCGGAGATCGGAAACTGCAGATCGATGTTTTGCAGAATCCGCAAATTGCCGCCGATCGGTCGGTATTGGACGTAGGTTATGCCATCCGTGGCTGGCGTTCGGACGGTTTCGGTCAGGGCCCAGTCGAGTTGGTAGCCTCGGATGGTCGTGTCGCCACCGGCGTAGTAGCGCTCGACCTTGGGAAGCAACGCCGATCCGCCGAAGGGCAAGCCCTGGTCGTAGCGGAGGCTGTAGCGCAGGCTCAGCCATCGCAGGAGCGGCACCACGGACAAACCATGGGCGTAGAACTTGACGAAGGTGTTTTGACCTTCGCCGAACGACAAGGCCGGCAACGCCACTTCCAGGCCGGCGGCGACTTTGAACCCACGCGTGGGGACCAGCACGTGGTCCAGTCGGTGCCATTCCACGGATGTGCTGAGGCTGCTGACCAGCGTGCCGATGCGAACCGTGGTTTGGTCCACGAAGGGCCCAGACTCCGCGCTGCGATCCAGCAACTCGGTCCGCGAGGTGTTGCGCAGGTTGTAGCTGACGTTCGCGTCCACGCCAGAATACAGCTCGCGCGAAATTCCGATGGAGCCAGTTCCGGAATGGATATCGCCGAGGCGAAGGGTCGCTTGCTGCAGATAACCAACGTCGATCCCCAGGCGAAACAGCGATCCAAAAAGTCGCGGGTCGAGGAAGCTCGCGGTTGCGCTCTTGAGGGTTTGGCCATATCTGCCCTCCGAGGTGACAGTCCAGCCATGGCCAAAGAGATTGCGGTGTTCATAGCCGAGGGCACCGTAGATACCGGGCCAAGAGGAGCCGGGCGTCGCCTGATCTGTCGAACCGCCACCGCCCACCCGGAAGACACCGTAGTGGTCGTGGCGTTCTTCCACCTCGACGATCATCGGAACCACGGGATCCTCGGGACCGGTGCTTGGAAAACTGAGCGGGTTGGGGTTGTTGAACAGCTGAACGAGCGCAAGGTTGCGCTGCGCGCGCTCGTGGGCACGCGTGGTCAGAAGGTCGCCGGTTCGGAACTCGGCCCAAGTCAGGATGGTGTCTTCCGTGGTGAGGAAATTGCCGCGAATGAAAATCGGGCCGACGTGAACCTGCGGCCCGAGCCTCACCTGCCACGTGATGTCGACCTGGTCGCCGTGGCGGACAGGTCGCGCCTCGACCTGGGCGTAGCGGTACCCCTCGTCGCCGAGCGCGCGTTTGATGCGAGCTTCGTCGCGACGGACGAGGGCCGGCTGAAAGGGCGCGCCCACCACGGTTCGCAGCGAGTGCAGAAAGAAGTCGTCGCTCTCGGGAAGCTTGTCGCCAGGGACGACGCACCCGAATTGCATTTTTCCGACAGAGACCAGGGGCGATTCTTCGATGGTGAATCGAAGGTACAGACTGTTTGCACTGTTCCAGACTGGGTCGCCAAATTCTGGCGGCGGCGACAGTGGATGCCACATCCCCGGTCTCGGAGCGATTTCCGCGCGCACCTTGGTGTCGGGATGGCCAACGGCCGCGTAGTGGTCGATGAGGCTTTGCACGTCGAGCTCGAGTTGGCGCAAGCTTGCGTAGCCGCCTTCACCGAGCCCGAGGATGCCGAGGGCGGGGTAGGGCTTGGTGCGGATGCTGTCGGCGAGGATGTCGGACGAAATCGTGCGATTGCCGACGAAGGAAATGTCCCGCACTTTCAGCTCTGGGCCCTCGTCGATGACGAACACCAGCCGGTCTGAGTCCTGCGAAATGCGCTCGCGGCGCCAGGTCACCTTAACCAGCATGTGGCCGCGTTCGTGGTAGCCGCGTTCGATGGCTGCCGAACTCTCGGTGGCCTCGACATCGTCGTAGGAGCCGTGGGAGAGCAATGTGAGCGCGTCGAGCAGTGCCCCCGCCGACCGCGAGTGGTTACCTTCGAATGCCACCTCGATATGGCGGCGTTCCTTGATTTCCAGGTTCAGGTGCACCTCTTGGTTCTGAGGGTCGAGACTTTTCTGCGGATCGAAGTCATCGCGGACCCGCACGCCGGGAAAGCCAGCGCGACGGTAGCGTGCGACGAGGGCGCTTTCGTCTTCGCGAAGCACGACCAAGCGAAACGGCTGCGGCACCAGCCCCAGCGAGTACCACTTCTGGTGATGAAAACTGTCGGCGATGTCCTCGGCCGAGATGGCGGTTGCGCCGGTGACCTTGAGAGGACCCAAGGGATAGGCTGGCCCAAGATTCACCCGGATGATGAGAATGATCTCTGCCGGCACCTTGCCGTTGTCGCGAAGCTCGAAGCGAACGTCGCCTTCCCAGTAGCCCCGGGCGTGCAAGAAGTCTCGGACATGATCGGCCTGGGTCGCAAGAAACGCGTCACGCTCGGGGCCCGCTGGCGGCAGTCTTTGCCCTGGCCGAAAACTGAGCTTGCCGATGATGTCGTCCTGGCGAACGCCGCCAAACACGGGCAGGGACAGCAGGGGTTGGTTTCCGGAAACGAAGATGCGACGGACACGGTCGAACGCTCTCAGTTGGAGACTCAGTTGGACCCCGTCTCCGTCGGGAATCTCGGCAACGTCCGTGGCGTATCCAACGGCCGCGAGGGCCTGCTTTATGCGGGAGACCGTTCCTATGGGGATACCCGTGCGGTCCGCACTACCGGATGGCACGAACGGCTGGCCGGGCGGCGAGACCATGGCGACCAACGCCTCAATGCGACCTGGCGGATCTTCGCTGCCTTGGACAAGGAAGCCACGGACCGTACGTGCCGGCTCGGACGCAGGCGCGGGTTGGGCAATGGTGGATTTTGGGGCTGGCTCGGGCGCATGGGAAGACTCTTCAGCGCCGCCATCCTGGGCCCGGCCTTGGCGCGCAAACATGACGAGTGACAACCCTGCCAATAGCCAGGCGATGCGAGCGCAACCGTGTTGGTGCTGCTGTATCAACGTGATGGTCCGAAACACTTGGGCTCAGAGTATCAGGCGATGGAGATCAGACATTTAGAAAACGAATCCGCGAAATGGGTATTCCAGAGTCAGTTCGAGGCTGAATCTGTCAGTTTGGACCGGTAGGCCTTGTTGCAGGGACGACAGCCGCTCGCCGACGAGACGCCCCGTGAGATAGTCACGGAACCACGCTGTCCCTTGCGCGCTGTAGTGCTCTTGGCTCTGGAATCCGCGCAAGTACGATAGTTGCAGGTTGAATTCGCGCGTGGCCTGCGCCAGCACCTTCAACTCGATGCCGTCGGCGCCGATGGTGGGGCGCAAGTTCAACTTGCGCCCGGTCAGCATCTGCAAAGTGTCGTCGATGTAGGGCTCGACCAGGTTGGAAACGGTGTCGCGCGAAAACTGGCCGATGACGTCGAGACCACTCTGCCGGTTCATGCCGAAAACCTGGCCGCCGTTGCCGCTGATATCGTCCGTCGTGCGGCCGGAGAGCAAGAGCAGCATGGTTTGGTTGCGATCCATCCCGTCGGTGGTGGAGAGGTCAATGGTCGCCATGTTGATGGGACCGTTGATGCGCATGACCACAGTGTGCTCGCCGCCGGTAGCGTCGGGAACGAGGTTCTGTGCCTCCAGATTCAGCTCGGGCGTGTCGCCGGCCGCGATGGACTTGGTCGGCACGAAGGTAACGTGGTTCACGTTGGGCGACAGTTCGAAGTCACCGCGCAGGCCGATGATGTGGAAGCGTCCGTCGGTGGGCCGAATTTCGCCCGAGATGGCCGGCGCGGCCAGGGTACCGCCAATGCCCAGATCGATGAGAACGTGAATCTCGGGGGCGAGGTTGTTCTGAACCACAAAACCTTCGCCCTCGGTGCGAACGCGCAGGGCCAGCGCCAGATCTCTTAGCATCGGTTGGCCCTGCCAGATCGGTCGTTTGCTCGATTCGTTGATTCGCGGCGAGAGCACGAGCTCGCGCACGTTGAAGTCCTGCAGATAGCGTCCCGTGATCAACCGAACATCGCCGCCGAGCGAAAGGCCTCCGTCTGGCGTGCCCTTGAGCTCCATGTTCAGCGACAGATCGTCAATCTGTATGCCCTCGTCGCGGTAGGCGAGCCGATTCCCAGCCAGCGGCAGGTCGATCGAATCCCAGACAAACTCCGGACGGAGCTGTCGAATCTTGACCCGTCCCGGGCGGACGCCCTTCTTGCCAATGAGCAACTCGCCTTCGTCGTCGAGGACGACTCTCACGTCGTGGAGGAGCAATTCGTGTGTGCTGAGGTCGACGGCGCCGCTTTTTACCGAGACGCGGCGGCTGACGCCACGCAAGCGCATGTCTATTTCGCCCAGGCTGATGTGCGCGTCAATCTGTGGATTGTCGAGCTTGCCGGAAACCTTTGCCGAGATGGAAGCCCTGCCGGAAACGTCCGACACCGCGCCGGGGGCAATGTTTTCAAGAAGGTTGGCGTTCACATCGCCGTCAGCGGCCAGGGCTACTGTTTCCGGCGTGAAGCCTGGTCCGAGGTTCACTCGGCCACTCACCCGCATGGTGGCGTCACCGATCGACACCACGAGGTTGTCGAGCGCGGCGAACGAAGAGGTCAAGCGAACCGTGCCCGAGGGAACGAGGACGACCTGATCGAAGCCGCGAGCCGACGCGCGCACCGGCCGTACGATGCCGATCTGGCCGACGAGATTGGGCTTCTTCACCGAACCGCTGGCGTGAACCGCAAGGTCAACCCCGCCGCCGAGCGAGGCGAACCTGCCGGAAACCAGAGGTTGCAGAAGCTCAAGATCGAGCTTGCCACCGAAATTGGCGTCGATCGCTTGGTCGGCGATTTCGCCCTTGGCGTCCTTAATCGGATGCACCTGGGCCGACAAGGTGAACTCTCCGCCCTGGGTGAGCAGCCGCGTTTGCTCCACCGTCACGTTCTGTGTGTCGGTCGTGACGTGCAGGTTGCTCGTGTTGCGAACCCAGATGCGCTCTTTCGCCGTGCTGCCATCTTCCTGTTCCATGGCCCGGACGATCGAGGCATCGATCTTTGTAATGAGCAGGTCGATCGCGGGCAGTTGGTTGGGGACTATTTCGAGGCGGGCCTGTCCCGACAGCAACGCCCCGACGTCCTGTTCTTTCAGCTCCGGCAGCAGGTCTTCGACGCGCAGGTCGGCAAATGAGAGCAGCGCCGTGGCCGTGACGCCCTTGGGGTCGTATTTTACGTCGCCTTCCAGCTTGAAGCGGTCGAAGAGGTTCCCGACCACCATGACGACGCCGGCAGGCGTGGGGGTGAGGTCAAGGGTGGCTTTGCCGAGGTCGATGTCGAAGGCTCGCACGCGCGAGAGCGCGATGCTCCCGTTGACAGCAGGCTCGGCGATGTTTCCGCGCACGAACAAGTCGATGTCGAGCCGACCGGATATGGGTGCGTCGACTTTTGCGGCCGCCAGCACCGCGCCGATGGACAGGTCGAGGATCTTGATATGCCAGTCCAGACCGAGGGGCTTCTTGCGCAGGTCCACGCGTCCCTCGACGCGCACGTCGCCACCGGCTTTCGCGCTGACGTGGCACAACTTGAGCACGAGCGCGTCCTTGTCGACCTCGATATCGATCCCTTCGAGTAGCCACGGCTGCCCCAGCACTTCCACGGCGGCGCCCGCCGGCACCTTGAAATGTACCTTCGGCTTCTTGGCGGTGCCACTGGCGACGAGGGAAAACGAGACCTGGCCTGTAACTACGCCCCCGGCGATCAGCTCTTGCAGCGAGATGTGTTTGCCGTCCAGCCGGAAATCCAGCGCGGGCGCGGACAGCATTTTGCCCAGGCTGTGCTCGAAGAGCTTTGTGGATCCCTGACCCTCGATGCGTCCGCCAGCGACACCGGCCTGCAGCGACTGGATGCTCAGCGTGCCGTCGTGCAGGCGGAAGCCGGTCTGGAGCTCGTCGATGGCAGGAATTCCGCTCGTCCCGCCACCGATGCCTCGGACGTCGATCTGCCCCTCGGCGTCGGGGTGGTCCATACTGCCGTTCACGTCGATGGACACGGTGGCGGTCTTTGCCAAGGGCGGAGTGTTCGCACTGGCAAGCAGCTTGGGCAAGTCTGACGCGCTTACGCGCAAGCCGACCTCGACCATCTTCTTGGCCAGCAATGCTTTGCCTTTGATGTCCGCGGTTGCTCCGGGAATCTCGATGTGCAGCCCCGAGGTGCTGGCCGTTTCGGCGGAGGCCTTTGCCTGGCCGCTGATGCGAACCGAGCTCGGAATGCCGTTCTGTTTGAATGACCGTTCGTAGCGAAGGTCGAGGCCCTTGACCTCGACCGATTTGTTGGCTCCGATGTTCGCCGCGACGCCGATGTGGCCTTGCAGCTTTCCGGCGGCCAGCTTCTTGAGCGATTCCGGCAAGTAGCTCTCGGTGCCGAAGTGGTCGAAGTCGAGCGCGGCCGTGATCGCATCGCCTGCCATGGTCACGCCGGTCTTGAATCTGCCGCCCGAGGGCGAGCCGAGCGATAGCTCGTCGACGGTGATGGTCATGGTCGGATCGGTCGGGGCGAAGACGATGCCTGCACGCAAGGCGATCTGCTTTGCCTGGTACGTGCCATACGCCGCGTCGAGGTCGCTGATCGCCGCCTTGATCTTCAGGGTTTCGTAGGGATCCCACAGGTCGCCGACGACCTTGGCGTTGTCGCCCGAGAGGCGGAGGCCGGCGATGTTGTGGGGCTTGGCCACCGCAGTCAGCGCGTCGGCGGCGTGCTCGAACTCGGCGTGGATCTTGATACCGCCGACCGAGTTGGCGCCGTAGATGCCGGTGAAGAAACCCCTCCCAATTAGCCCGCTTTTCCCGGTCCGAGCCATCTTCAGGTCAAGAAAGATGTCGTCTGACCATTCGCGCGTCGTGGCCACGCGGTCGACCACGACACTGTCGAAGGGCAACTCTTCCGTCATGACCCGCAGGTAGCCACCTTGGCGCGCTTCCAGGCCAACCACATCCCAGCCGACGAAACCTTCACCATCGACCAGCAGGGACGCGGGGGAATGAATGTCGCGCAGGTCGAGCCCCCACACGCCGGGGAAGTCAAAAATGGCGCGGAAGCCATTGAGCTCGGCGTTGACGATTTGGAAGACGAACCCCTTCTCCTTCTTCGCGCCAGGCGGCTTCGGCGGGGGAGGGGGCGCCGGCTTTTTGGGATCGAACGATGAGAGAAAGCCGATGCCTGGGTCTTTCTTCATCTTGCCAAACAGCCACACGGATTTCGGCCCGACCTTCAGGTCCGAGAGAATGATGCCGCCGCCGCCAATCAGCGTCCTCAGTCGTACAGCCACTTCCAGGTTGGGAACGTCGAGCACGGTCGTGCCCTCGGGATCCGTGATTTTCAGCCCTTCCACCACCATCGGCGTCGCCTTGTCGGTCACCAGATCAACCAGCAGCCGAGGCCTCCAGCGGATGGCATCGAAATGAATCCGCCCCTTCATTTCCGGCAGGACGCCGTTGACGATTGACGCCAAGCGCGGCCCCTGGACGAAGATCATTACGCCGACCAGCACGACGCCAATTAGAGAGACGAGACCGACAGCCGAATAGGTCGCGATCTTGGCGATTCTTCGCCGCAGTTTCGGTGCCGACTTCGCGCTCACGTCGTTGTCAGAGTAACCCGACGGGCGGTGCCCCGCCAAGGGCAGTCAAGCGGTCATCGTTCAGTTCAATCACGGCGTGAACGCGCAACTCTTGTCAGGTCGCGGACGATAATACGGTGTGCTTGTCGATGTCGTCTTGTCGGTGCTTTGGCCAGCCCGCTGTGCCGCCTGCGGTGCTCTGGTTCGGGAGGGGATTTCCTTCTGCACGCAATGCGAATTCGCGTTGGTTCCGCTGGGACCTTGCTGTCCGGGCTGTGCCATGCCGTTCGAACCCGCGCGCCAGCTGTGTGGCGGCTGCCTCCGCCGGCCGTTTCCGTTTCTTCGGGCACAGGCAGCGCTGGCCTACGGCGGTTCGGTGACCCAGGCGCTCATGCGTTTCAAGCACGGCGGGCATCGCCATCTGGCGACGCCCCTGGCGCGGTACTTGGTCCCGGCGGTAAGCGCGTTGTGGCAGCAAGCCGATGTGGTGTGCCCGGTGCCCCTGCATCGCGAGAGGCTGAAGAGCCGAGGCTTCAATCAGGCGCTGGAGCTTTTGCGGGGCGCCTGTCGCGGTCTTCCTCGCCGGCAGCGGGAGAAAGTCGTGTGCGACACTCTCGCTCGAAACATCGACACGCCAGCCCTTGGGCACGGCTCGCCAGACGCCCGCGCCCGCGCCGTCGCCGGGGCTTTCACGGTTTCGAGGCCGGCGAGCGTGGCGGGAAAGCATGTCTTGGTGGTGGACGATGTGATGACGTCAGGCGCCACCTTGGCCGAATGCGCCCGAACCCTGCTGGCGGGCGGGGCGGCCAAAGTCTCGGTTGCCGCGCTCGCGCGTGCAATTTGACAGATTCCCTTCTTGACACGCCAGTTTGGATCGCTAAGGTAGCCGCCCTGGACATCAACAACGCACAGGCATGTAGCTCAGTGGAAGAGCACTACCTTGACACGGTAGGGGTCGGCGGTTCAATCCCGCCCATGCCTACCAGCCTCGCGTGGGAAGCCGCCGAGCTTNNAGCTTTGCTCGGCGCGGACCATCGTGGGAAGGCTGGAAACCCTCTCAGGTTTTCCATGTCAATTGGAAAACCGGGCAGAGCTGGGCGCAGAGTGCTATTCTGCCCAGCCGTTGAGTCCCTTTTCTCCCTCCAGCTCGAAGGCCGCGCGAAACTTCGCCTTCTTGAGCTCTGCCCCTCGATGTTCGCGTCTGGAGAGTATGAACCGTGAGTGAGACCGTTCGTCCCCGTTCCAAGGGGGATGTTCCTGATGATCCATTGTCTCGGCTCCGTCATTCGGCGTCGCATGTGATGGCGGACGCTGTCCGTCGCCTGCGGCCGGCTGCGAAAGTCACCATCGGGCCAGCCATCGAAAACGGCTTCTACTACGACTTCGATACCGAGCCGTTCGTGCCCGAGGACATCGAGCGCATCGAAGCCGAGATGGCAAAGATCATCGCCCAGGACTTGCCCTTCGAGCGCAAGGTCATCGGGCGCGCGGAGGCCTTGAAGCTCTTTGCCGACAAGGGCGAGACCTACAAGGTTGAGATCATCCAATCGATTCCCGAGGGCGAGGAGATTTCGCTCTTCCAGCATGGCGATTTTGTCGACCTGTGCGCGGGCCCGCACGTGGAGCGAACGGGGCAAATCAAGGCCTTCAAGGTGCTCTCGTTTGCCGGCGCCTACTGGCGTGGCGACGAGCGCAACCCCCAGCTTCAGCGTGTGTATGGAACTGCCTTCACCTCGAGGGACGAACTGAAGGCACACCTTGATCGTTTGGAAGAAGCCAAGCGTCGCGACCATCGCCTGCTTGGCAAGCAGCTCGACATGTTCTCGGTCGACGAGTTGGTCGGCCCGGGCTTTGTCCTCTGGCATCCGAAAGGCGCAGTCGTGCGCGGCGTGCTCGAGGGCTTCATTCGTCGCGAAGTCGTTCGGCGCGGATACCAGCAGGTCTACACACCCCACGTGGCTCGCGAGCAGTTGCTTATCAAATCGGGCCACATGCAGCACTACAAGGACAACCTCTTCGGCGGCATGGAGCTCGAAGGCCAGCGCTATCTGGTCAAGCCCATGAACTGCCCCTTCCATGTGGCTATCTATCGATCGCAGCTTCGCTCCTACCGCGAGCTGCCGATTCGCTACGCCGAGTTCGGCACGGTCTATCGCTACGAGCGTTCAGGCGTGCTGCATGGGCTTCTGCGCGTGCGCGGCTTCACGCAGGACGACGCGCACCTATTCATTCGGGAAGACCAAATCGAGTCCGAAATGAGCGCGTGCGTGAACTTCGGACTGGAGGTCCTGCGGCTGTTTGGCTTCCAGGAAGTGAAGCTTTTCTTGGCCACGCGGCCGCCGGACTTCATGGGCGATCCCAAGGCGTGGGACGAGGCCGAGACCGCAATTCGGCGCGTGCTGGAAGGCACGGGCATGCCGTTCGAGGTCGACGAGGGCGGGGGCGCTTTCTACGGCCCGAAGATCGACCTCAAGATTCGCGATGCCATCGGCCGCGACTGGCAGTGCACGACGTTCCAACTCGACTACCAGATGCCGGAACGCTTCGAGTTGGAATACGTGGCGTCCGATGGCTCCCGGAAGCGTCCAGTGATGATCCACCGCGCGCTCTTGGGGTCGATCGAGCGGTTCATCGCCGTACTCATTGAACACTTCGCAGGTGCTTTCCCGATGTGGCTTTCACCGGTGCAGGCACGTGTGATCACGGTTAGCGAAAAGGCCGAAGCGTACGGGCGTGAGGTGGAGTCAGTGCTGTTGGCGGCGGGGCTGCGGGCCGACTCCGACGTTTCGGCGGACAAGTTGAACGCGAAAATTCGGCGGGCGCAGATGGAAAAGATCCCGTACATGCTCGTGGTGGGAGAGCGCGACATGGCGGCGCGCGTGGTGTCGCCCCGCACCCGTGACGGGAAGCAGCTTCCCGCGCAGTCTCTCGACGAGATTGCCAAGACTTTGGTTGCCGAGGCGACGGTCCCGTTGCTGGGCGACCTGAATTCCAAACCGGCATAGTCGACAGCAGGAGGAAAGAGCATCCCAAGACCAGGCGGATATCAAGGGTCGCGCGGCCCGGCAAGCGCAGCAGACAACTATCGCGTCGGGCGTCGCATTCGCGTGCCCGAAGTACGCGTCATCGGTGGCGACGGGAGCCAGGTCGGCATTGTGCCAACGCACGAAGCTCTGCGCATGGCCGAAGAAGCGGGGTTGGACCTGGTCGAGGTCAGCCCACGTGCCGTGCCGCCGGTGTGCCGAATCATGGATTTTGGCCGTTTCAAGTACCAGGAATCCAAGAAGGAAAAGGCCTCGCGCAAGCACCAGTCGACGGTCGTCATCAAGGAAATCAAATTCCGCCCCAAGACCGACACGCACGACCTGGATTTCAAGCTCAAGCACATTCGCCGCTTCCTCGGCGAGGGCAACAAGGTTCGATTGATGATCGTCTTCCGTGGCCGCGAAATCGTGCACCCGGAGACGGGCCAGGCCATGCTGGACGTGGTTTCCAAGGAAGTCGCCGAGGTCTCGGTGATCGAGCAGAAGCCGTCCATGGAAGGCCGGCGCATGGTC
>PMLH01000389.1 GCA_003159055.1 Myxococcales bacterium | reverse complement strand
GCACGTCCTTGTCCATGTACTTGTCTTTCATCTTGCGCAGCCCCATGACGGAAAACTCGCCGCCTGGATACTGCGTAGGCAGGTTGGAGGCTGCAAAGCTAGGAGAGGGCGGCAGGTTCACCTTAATCGCGGTAACTTCCTGACCCTGCGCGAATACGTTGAGCGGCAGCAGGGAAGCCAGCGCAAACACCGAGAACAGACAGATTCGGATCATGTGTTTCCCCTCTTCCAAGGACGGCGGCGGCCGACAACGACTGTTCGGCTCGCATCTTTTGTTCCTCAATATCATGGGCAAATCCGGGGGACAAGGCCTCGCGGCTTGCTTCCTTCTTTTAACCTTCCTCGTGGTTGCGCCAGGGTGCAGCCGTCGCGGCCACGACAAGAGCGGCAAGCGGGGGGCTCAAGCGACTCTTCCGGACGGCGCGGTAGCCACTGCCAGGGTCTCGGCATCCTCGGCCCTGCCACCCGTGCAGCGCTTGCCCGAAGTGCCGCCAGGGCCTGGAAAGAACGCACAACGTGGCGGCACCCTGAGGGTCCATCTCGAGGGTGAGCCGCCGCACCTGAACCCGCTGGTGGATACCCTCCAGGTGATCGACCGTGTCGTGGACAAGTTGGTCTACCAGACCCTGATCGAGTGCAGAGGCGACAGCTATCTGCCGGGCCTGGCCGAGTCGTGGGAGGTGTCGCCCGACGGCCTTCGTGTGATTCTGCGTCTGCGGCAAGGCGTGCGCTGGCAAGACGAGAAGCTCTTCTCGACTTTCGATGCTCAAGCATCACTTGAATATTTGATGCGATCGCCGAACCGGTCCGCGGCTTTGCACGCGATGATCGTCGACCTGGAGGGCGTGGACATGTTCCCGGATCACACGCTCCGCCTGCGTCTCTTGCGGCCGAGCGACCTGACCCTTCGGGCTCTGTGCGAAATCCCGATTCTGCCAGCCGAGGCGCTTCGTACGGGTGGGGCGAAGCTGGCGCAGCTGGCGCGCTCGCCGGTCGGGACAGGCCCTTTCCGAGTCGCGGCATGGGAGCGTGGCAAGCGCATCAAGCTCGCCCGAAATCGACTGTTCGAATCCTCGGACCCGCCCTGGCTCGACGAAATCGTGTTTGAAATCGACAGCGACCTATCGCGCGCCTTGACCCGGTTGCGCCGCAACGAGATCGACATCCTGCCCCGGGTTTCCGAGGCGCACTACCCCGATCAGGTTTCCCAGGCGACCCTGCGCGACGTGCTCAGTCTCTACATCCAGAACCCCGATCGATACTCATTCGTGGTCCTCAACACACGGCACGGGGTGCTGGCCGACGCGGCCTTTCGCCGCGCCTTGAGCCTGCTTTGGGACCGCGCCCGCTTCGTGGACGAGTTCCACCACGGGCTGGCGCGGACCATCGGTGCTCCGACCTTCGGCAACGTGCCACCGGATGGTTTTGATCGCGCGGCTGCGGCGCAGGTCTTGGACCAGTCCGGTTTTCGGGACACCAACGGCGACGGCGTGCGCGAGGTCGGAGGGGCGGCGATTCGGCTGGTGTTTCTGCTACCCGCCGGGGCGCGTACCCTTGCGGCGGAGGTGAAGGCGTTCGCACTGGATCTTCGGCGGGTCGGCATCCTGCTCGACACCGCAACCGTCGACGGCGCGGCACTGTTCGCGAGAGTCCAGCGCGATGACTTCGAAATGGCGGCCATGACGTGGGACGGTCGAAAGGACGAGGATCCGAGGCTGTTGCTCGGCAGCCAGGGCGATTTCCAATACACCGGCTACCGATCCGAGCGGTTTTCGACCACGGTCGACTTGCTGCGTGCGGCCG
The DNA here is from genome assembly GCA_003159055.1 of Myxococcales bacterium. Next base: position 4,002 of record PMLH01000389.1, on the reverse strand, counting down.
TCTCGCCGTCAGGGCGAGCGCCGCTTGAGCAACAGCTGGCGGAAGAGCTTGCCGAGGATCGGCCGGCCTTGTTCCTGTATCGACATGATGTGCCCGTCCTGGTTTCCAGGCGCGTGCATGGGCTGGCGGCCACGGGCGACCGCCTGAATCTGCAGTCGGTCTGGGTCGACCCATGAGCCTTGCCCTGGTCCTGCTGCTCGCCGCCGGGGCCTGTCCGGCGAGCGCGCCGGTGCCAGGCACATCCGGGCTGACGGCGGTAGCGAAGGTTCCGGCCGAGCAGGCGATGCGCGAGAACGCCGAGGGGAAGAAGCTCTATCGACAGGAACGCTGGGAGGAAGCTCGAAAAAAATACCGCGCAGCTTTGGCCGCCGACCCGGCCTTCCTTGGAGCCCAGCTCAACGTGGCTTGCAGCTTTTCGCGGGAAGGTCGCTACGCCGACGCCGCGGACGAGGCGGCGAAGCTGATCCGCACGGCCTATGTTCCCTGGCAACGCGAGGTCCGCGAGGCTCTGGACCTTGGCATATTACAGGACCAGAAGGACTACGCGACGGTCACGAGCGCGATGTCGGAGAGCGCGAGGACGTGGGGGGGGGTGGTGGGCAAGGGCATTTTCTTTCTCGCGAGAACCAAGCCGCCGGTCAACGTCGCGGGCGAAGGCGCGCTGCTCTTGAGCCTCTCCCAGGAGGTTTTCTCGTGGAATCCCGAGACTGGGCGCTATTTCCAGGTCACCGCCGAGGACGGGCACGTTCTCGGGTTCGTTCGTTCCGCAGACAAGAGGCGCGTGGCATACCTTCTCGGTGGCAGGTTGGTTCACGAGAGTGGCCACGCAGATGTCTTGCGCGGCCTATCGTTGCGGGTTCTTGAAGTTCCGACCATGACACTCGGCCCCGGGGTTCCGATTCCCGGGGAGGTCGCGAAGGTCGAGCTGGGCTTTGCCGCCAGTCCCGAAATCCTTGTGACAGGGCAAGAGGGCGAATCGGCTGCCTTCAGGCTCGGGGAAGCCGGTTTGGACAGAATTCCCAGTTTCAGGCGGGGCGCGAGCCTCGACTCGTTGGTGTTGACCACCGCTGGCGTTCAGCCGGGAGACAACAAAGCCAGGCGACCTGGCTGTTCGTTCGAGCTTGTCAGCAAGGCCAGCCCCGCTGGTCTTCCGCAGGTCGAGGTGCGAAGCTCGGGCAAGAAGCCCTTCGTTCTCGATGCCCGCTACGGTGCGGGGCTGCCCGGCTTGCCGTTTCCCGACGGAACCGCACCCTCGCAGCCTGCGAAGGAAGCAGGAAAATCGGCCAAGCACGACAACCGATGACAGCCCGGCGCGGTTACGCTAAGAATGCAGTGGCAGGGGCGCGCATGAAAAAACAATTGACCAGCATGACCGGTTTCGGGCGCGCGCGAGCCTCGCTCGGCCAGCGCACGATCGTGGTCGAGATCCGGTCCCTCAACCATCGCGGGCTCGACCTGAAGATCCGCTGTATCGAGCTCGTCATCGCGCCTGAAATCGAAGGCGAGCTCCTGCGCAAGGTGCGCCAAAGCCTAGTGCGCGGGTCGGTCACGATAAGCCTGCGAGACGAGGTTTCCGACTCGCAAGCAGCCCGTTCGCTCGATCTGCCTCGCTTGCGCCAGATGCACGCGGCGCTGGAAGGCTTGCGCAAGGACATTGGCTTGCCGGGAGCCGTCGATCTTGCGACGCTCGGTTCGTTCCTTGGAGCCACCAAGTTTGCGACGGTGAACGAGATCCCCGCGTCAGATTGGACCGGCTTGGCCCCTGCCGTCGATGCGGCGCTGGCCGGGCTTGCGACGATGCGCGCGGGGGAGGGCGCCGCCATCGCTCGGGATCTTGCCTTGCGGCTGTCGAACCTGCGTGCGCTGGTCGGAAAAATCGGGGGACTGGCCGAAGGCTTGCCCAGCAAGGCCGCGCGTCGATTGGACGAAAAGCTCGCGGCGCTGCTCGCACCAGGCACCGGGGTTGATCCGGCGCGCCTAGCGCAAGAGGTGGCGTTCTTGGCGGAACGCCTCGACGTCAGCGAGGAGCTTGCTCGTCTGCGTGCTCACCTGGATCATCTCGCGGACCTGCTTGACGGAAACGGCAGCGACGCCCCAGGCCGGCGCATCGACTTCCTGGTGCAGGAAATCGGCCGAGAATTCAACACTCTCGGGAGCAAGGTCCAGGACAGCGCCGTTGCAGCGCTGGTGATCGACGGCAAGGCCGAGCTGGAGAAGCTGCGCGAGCAGGCGCAAAATGTCGAGTAGCAATGAGCAAAGAAGTTAAACGCGGCTTGCTGCTGGTTATCTCGTCTCCTTCCGGCGCCGGCAAGACCACCCTGGCGCGACGATTGGCCGCTGAATTCGACATTCGATTTTCCGTTTCCTATACGACGCGCAGCCCGCGCTCGGGCGAGGTGGAAGGCAAAGACTACTCCTTCGTCAGCGATGGGCGCTTCGACCAGATGGTCGCAGCGCGCGAGTTTGCGGAATGGGCCGTGGTGCACGGCAACCGCTACGGCACCAGCATCAGCACCGTGGATCAGTCCATCGCCACCGGTGCCGACTGCCTGTTCGATGTCGACTACCAGGGCGGGCGCCAGATCCGGAAGCTGTGGCCCGCCGACAGCGTGCTTTGCTTCATTTTGCCGCCGTCGATGGGAGAGCTGGAAAGCCGCCTCCGTCGTCGCGCCACCGACGCGCCCGACGTCATCGAGCGGCGCCTCGCCATGGCGTGTAAGGAACTCGAACACTACGGCGAGTACGATTACCTGGTGGTTAACGACGATCTCTCGCGAGCCTATGACCAGCTGCGTTCGATCTACGTGGCGGCTCGCTGCGCGCGGACACGGCGAGAAGCCGTTGCGCAGGCCCTGCTCGCGGAGGCTGCTTCTCGCAGGCCGCTCGGCGGGTGATGGAGATCATCGACGAAATCTGCGCATCCGTCGCTTCGCGCAATTCCACTGCCGACCTGGACCTGATCCGGCGCTGCCACGCCTACGCCGAAGAGAGGCACAAGGGGCAATTCCGCCGCTCGGGCGATCCCTACTTGGTCCATCCCGTGGGCGTGGCCAAGATCATCGCCGGCCTCAACCTGGACGTACCGTCTATCTGCGCCGGCATCCTGCACGACTGCGTCGAGGACACCACCGCGACCAGCGAGGAAATTCACACCCGGTTCGGCGAGGAAATCCAGAAGATCGTCGATGGCGTCACCAAGTTGGGACAGATCCCGTGGACCACCCGCGAAGAGCAGCAGGCAGAGAACTTCCGCAAGATGTTGCTGGCGATGGCGCGCGACATTCGCGTGATCCTGGTCAAGCTGGCCGACCGCGTGGACAACATGCGCACCCTGCAATTCATGTCGCGCGACAAGCAGGAACGCATCGCGCGCGAGACCCGCGAAATCTATGCGCCGATCGCGAACCGGCTCGGTATCCAGTGGATGAAGGTCGAGCTCGAAGACCTGGCCTTCAGGTTCCTTGAGCCGCAAGAGTGGGAATCGCTGCACGGCCAAATGGAGAGCACGGAAGCGCACCGCCAGACCTACATCGCTGAAGTCTGCACGAAGCTTTCGGAGGTCCTTGCCGAAAACGACATCAACGGGCAGGTCAGCGGGCGCGCCAAGGGCTATTGGTCGATCCACCAGAAGATGAAACGGACGGGGCGCGACCTGGAACAGGTCTACGACGTGATCGCGTTTCGCATCATCACCGACAGCGTGCGCGACTGCTACGCCACGCTCGGAACTATCCATTCCAACTGGACCCCGATTCCTGGGCGATTCAAGGACTACATCGCGCTGCCCAAGCCGAACCTTTACCAGTCCTTGCACACGACCGTGATCGGCCCCGGCTCCGAGCGCATGGAGGTGCAGATTCGCACGCGCGAAATGCACCGCACGGCCGAAGAAGGCATCGCGGCGCACTGGCAGTACAAGGACCCTACGCCGATCGGCGCAGGGGACCGCAAGGCGTTCGCCTGGCTGCACCAGCTGATGGAGTGGCAGCGCGACCTCAAGGA
>PMLH01000495.1 GCA_003159055.1 Myxococcales bacterium | reverse complement strand
CGCCCTGGCTCTCCTCGATTCCGTTCTCGCCATCCTCTGGCGCCTAACCCATCCCTGATCCCGTCCGGTCCAGGGCTCCGTAGCCCTGGACCACCGTCTCCGTGCCCGCCTCAGCCCCTGTCTCCGTCTCCGCCACCGTCACCCACACCTACACTGCGCCCCGCTACTCCGAGTCCCAGGACGTACCTACCCCCCCACCTCTGGAAACAGCTTCCGCAAGCCCTCGGCGGTGGCAGGCGACACTCCCCGCTCCGTGATGATTCCCGTCACCAGGCGCGCCGGCGTGACGTCGAAAGCCGGATTCGCAGCCCGGCTGCCCTCGGGAAGGATGGTCACCGTGGTCAGCGTCCCGTCCGCAGCTCGCCCGCGCATGAAGCGAACCTCATCAGCGTTCCGTTCTTCGATGGGGATCTGAGCTACGCCGTCGGTCATTTCCCAGTCGATGGTCGGCCCGTTTAGCGCTGCGTAGAACGGCACGCCGCAATCGCGTGCCGCCAGAGCCTTGAGGTAGGTCCCGATCTTGTTGCAGACATCGCCGGTCGAGGTCGTTCGGTCGGAGCCAACGATGCAGACGTCGACCTTCCCGTGCTGCATCAGGTGCCCGCCAGCGTTGTCGGCAATCACCGTGTGCGCCACGCCGTGCTGGCCCAGTTCCCAGGCGGTCAGTGATGCGCCCTGATTGCGCGGCCGGGTCTCGTCGACCCAGACATGAACGAGAATGCCAGCGTCGTGTGCCTTGTAAATCGGCGCCAGCGCGGTTCCGTAGTCGACGGTGGCCAACCAGCCGGCGTTGCAGTGGGTGAGCACGTTGACCGGTCGGCCCGGATGTTTGTTCGCCAACTCGGCCAGGATCTGCTTGCCGTACTCGCCGATCGAGGCGCAGCTTGCCACGTCCTCGTCGCAGATCTCGGCCGCGCTCTGGAACGCCGCCGCTGCCCGGTCGGACACCGGCAACGGCGCGACAGCGGAAACGATCTCGTCGACCGCCCAGCGCAGGTTCACCGCCGTCGGGCGACTGGCGACCAAGCGCTTGCGCGCGGCTTCGAGCGCTGGCGTGCTGGCGTCCGCGCGTAGGGCCAGCGCCATCCCGTATGCACCGGTGGCACCAATCAGCGGCGCGCCACGGACGATCATGTCGGCGATCGCCCGAACCGCATCGTCCAGGGTGCGCAACCGAACCAGCGCGAATTCGTGTGGCAGCCGCGTCTGGTCGATGACCTCGACGACCTGTCCGTCTTCGACTGGATAGATGGTCCTGGTGTGCTTGCCGGCAACTTTCATGGGTGCCTCCCGCCAGAAATACGGGCAGTACCGAGGCCGCCGATCCGCGCAGCCCGTGAGGCGCGACGAGGGCGCATAGCCGTAGCTATGTAACCGAGGAGCAACGAAGCGGGATGCGCGGATCGGCGGACCAATACGCCCGGATTTGTGAAGGGAGGCACTAGCCCACGTACTTTCCAATGAGGGGCGCCAAACGCGCGCGGGTTTCGGCCGAGATGTAGCGGTGATCGCTCCAGATGGCCAACTTCAGCGCGGACTGGCAGTCACACGGCTGGGCGGACTGCGCCCCGACCTGGGGAATCGCGCGCGCAATCAGCGCCAACGCGTTCTGGGTGGCCGCTTTGACGTTGCCGATGATCTCTTCCAGCAACCGCGACTTGTCCTCGTCATCGGGACGCTTGCGCCAGCAATCGTAGTCGGTGGCCAGGGCCACCGCCGCGTAGCAAATCTCGGCTTCGCGCGCCAGCTTTGCCTCTGGCATCAGGGTCATGCCGATGAGATCCGCGCCCCAAGCCCGATGCATTTCGCTTTCCGCGCGCGTGGAGAACTGCGGCCCTTCCATACAAACGTAGGTGCCGCGCGAATGCAGCTTGACCGGCAGCCCCTCGCCAACCTTGGACATGAGACTGCGCAGGGTGGGACAGAAAGGCATCGCCATCTCGACGTGCGCGGCCACACCGTCGAAAAACGTATTGGGGCGGCAGAAGGTCTTGTCGATGACCTGGTCGGGCAGAACCAGGTCACGCGGCGCAATCTGCTCGCGCAAGCTGCCGACCGCCGCGCTGGCCAGGATGTGCGTCACGCCCAGCTGCTTGAGCGCAAAGATATTGGCGCGAAACGGAACCGACGACGGGGTGAGCAGGTGACCTTCTCCATGTCGCGAGAGCAGCGCGCAGGGAACACCGCTGATCTGCGTGGTGATGATCGGTCCCGAGGTCGGGCCGAACGGCGTATCGATGGTATGGCTCTGCCCGGCGCCGAATGCGCCCAGTGATTGGCCAAGTCCGGTGCCGCCGATGATGCCGATCATGATGCTTTCTCCTGTCTGGTGGTCGAGGCCACGAGAGTGCCTTGCGGCGCACGACAAGGCAAGCCGCAGGTGCGAGACGACAAAGGATCGCCGACGGCTCGACACGCAGAAAAACGCATTGCTCAAGAGCTGCACCAAGGCGATGTCTGAGCGGGGTGGGCAAGCGCCTCATCATCCGCGTTGGCGAAGGCAGGCTTCGCCTGCCGTAGCCAGAGCGCGGGAGGGGTTGGGAACCCTCCCAGGGTTCCCATGAAAGAAGTGGGCCACCCAGGTCCAGGAGATTGCGACGAACCCGGGCGGCCCACAAAGGGCCAAATCGTTGGCGTTCCCACCCCTNNCCTCCCAGGGTTCCCATTACAATTGGTAGGAAACCTTGCCGCTCATGTGCAGCGTCACGTCGACTGCCCAGTCCTGCTCGGGGAAGATGCCCGTAAGGTGCATGGTCAAGACGACTTTCTTCGCCGCCCAGACGCTGGTCACATTGATGGGATAGCTCGTCTTGATGTCCAAGATCGGCGATGGCGTGTAGTTGTCGGGGCGCTGGTAGTTGATCACCTCCACCGCTGGGACGGTCGGGTCTTCGCCAGCGGTCATGGTGATGACAGCGAAATGGATGAAACTGAGATCCTGCACGCCCGAGACGGCCTTCAACTCCACTTCGTAGGCATAGATGTCCGTGTTCAGATCCTTGACCCACGACAGATCGTCCGAGGTCAACGTAAAGGATTGCGTGATCGGCACTTCGCCAGCCAGATGCGCGCCCGGTACGCCTTGGAAACTGACCGACTTCTGCGTGACCTTGGTGTCGGGGATTTCCGCGTCGACTTGCGCGCACGAGGCTGCCGCGACGGCGACGAAGGTTAGGGCCAGGGTCCGTGGAATTCGGTTTGTCGAATGGGTACGCATGGGTTTCCTCAAATGAAGAAGACGATAAGACCGACCTTGAAAGAAGAACCGACGACCGTCACTTTCGGATCCTGGCTAACCTCGACGGTCGTCGAACCAGAGCTATTCATGGCCTGGTTCAGGTTGTGAACCTGCGCCCACACCTTCGAGATGCCGCCGTGGACGAAGAAGATGACGTGCTTGCCACCGAAATCGAGGCCGGCATGCGCGTTGAAGTAGTCGTAGCCGATCTTGCTCAGCAGCGGACTGCCGCTAAAATCGCCGCTCACCACCCGACGGACCACGCCGTTCGCGTCGCCGTCGTTGTAGTGGCCATATTCGAAGGACACCGAGGGACCTGCGCCGAACGGGACCAGGCTGAGCCCGCCACGCCAACCGCGACTGACCGAGTTCGAGCCGCCGCCG